>CALITV010000124.1 GCA_938048925.1 uncultured bacterium
CACTCAGTACAATTGTAGCGATCCTTCGGCGGTTGCGATCACCATCCAGTGGACGAGCGGCGACACCGTAGCCACCCTCGTTCCGGCGGCCACGCTTGTTCCCGACAGTGACTACACCGTCGTCGTTTCGAAGGACATCGAGGATATCGACGGAAGACACCTGACTGGGTTCTACACCGCGACCTTCCATACCGGCACTGCCGGCCTCCTCCTCTATGTGGTTGCCCACAACACCGATCGGCTCGACCTCTTGACGGTGGAGGCGCACTTCCGGGAGGATGTTGATACTGCTTCGGTCACCAGCGGCACCTTCTATGTCACCTACGAAAACGAGTTCGGCGGAACCACCGTGGTGCCGGGAAACATCTCGTGGAACGCCGGGTGCGATACCGACACGAATGTGGGGTGCACCGTTGCCACCTTTACCCCCGATTTGTACGCCCTCTATTCGTGTGGAGAAAAGGCATCCGATCCCCAGTATTCTTTGCCGCTCAATACCGAATTCACAGTCCATGTTTCCACCTACATCCGCAACGCGAACTGGGATAACAACCCGCTCCATGTCGAAGCCATGGGCGGTAGCAACGAATTTCTCTACCAGTTCAAGACACCGCCGAGTATCTCTATTCTGAGCGTCAAATACCGGAATGCGGTGGTGGGTCCAACGAATTTGAGCGGCGCCGACGAGGTGCCAGTCAACGCCGAGTTCATCATCTCCTTCCGCGAGAAGATAGATCCGACTTCGGCGAATGGAAACACCATCATGCTCGAAGACGACCGCGGCACCGATGGGATGGTGAACGCGGCGTCGTCGCAGTTCACCGTCATGAAGCGAGGAACCTTCCGTGCCGGCCGTGACGAAGGGAAACTGATAGAACTCTTTGGCGCCGATGCTGCGGACGGCATTTATGTCATCGAATCGGTTGGTGACGACCGCACGGTAACACTGTCGGGAGTTGTCTTCACCGAAACGGCGAACGATCTCAATTGGGCACGCTACTGGAACCCTGCCGATCTCACGGTTACGGTCGAAAACGAGGACACCGAAATCCATGTTACCCATACCAAGCGGCTTATCCACCACAGCGACTATGCCGGATTCCACGCGACGGTTACCGGCGGCTCGAATGTCGTTACGATACCGACGAACCTCAACAACTATCGCGTCGCCGCCTACCGTGATCTTGGTAAGTATGTGTTCCTCTACGGACTTCAGGGAGGTAACACTATCCGGGCGCTCATTACCGGGGTAGACGAGGGTGCCAACACTCTCTCTACCGATATCACCTTCGCCATCAGCGAAAGCGACATCAGATGGCGCATCACCGATGACCGCGATTATCACCGGTTGATCATCAAGGGACGCACCTATCGCACCACCACCGACTTCCTGCGCGCCGCTAATGGAAACACCTTCGCTGGCATCTCGCGCTACCTCTTCGTTACCAGCCCCGAGACACACATCCGCTTCTCGCCGGAAGCACACCAGACCAATGTCCTCGAGAATCCGGTGGTACTGTTCTCGCGTCCCATCTATCGCGATAGCGTGTCGCAGGAAACGCTCTATCTCGAACAGGGCGGAGAAATCAATGTGTCGCTGACCGCGATGCAGTCGGCTTATCCAACCAGCCTCATGGTAATACCGATGCCGGCGCTCGTGAACGGAACGACGACGGCATATCTCTATGTCACCGAAGGAGTCTGGGACTACCGCGGCAACCCGGTCATCGCCGCTTCACACTACTGGAGTGAGATCGGCAACGCCCCGGCGACCACCGCGATTACGCCGAATGTCGCGCTCAATATCACCCCGGCAGGCGGTGCGACGGTGAAAGGCGACCAGCATTTCGTCATCAAATGGCCCGATGGCGGCCCAAACCACAAATACACCATGGCGCCGGCAAGTATCAATGCTGACTCGGTCTATCTCGACCAGATCAACAAAAGCGGATCCAACGGATCCGTCACCGCCGCCAGCGCCGTTTTCACCGTTGGGACGGCGGGAACATTCACCGCCGGCGACGAAGGAAAGATCATCGAAACGAGCGGATCGGGCACTGCGGGCAACAATGGTCGCCGCACCATTGTGACGGTAACCAGTGACACGACGGTTACCCTCGATGCTCCGTTTGTCGCGACCCAGAGCGGTCTTGTGTGGACACTCATTGACCCGATACCGTTCTCGCTCTCGTTCGTGCCGGAACAAACCAACAATGTCGCCGAGATATACCCAACCCGCTTTATTCGGTCGGGCGCCGGCGCGTTGCGACTTACCATTCGCAAGAATCAAATCGCAAACATCTACACCATCGCCTCGACCGATCCCAACACCGTGGTAAACTACACCGTCGAGACGGCAGGACCGAATGTGACCGCTGCCTATGGCCAAAATGAAATGGGGGCCTGGATAGCGCTCTCGGGTGCTACCGGGCTTATGGCAACGACACAACTGATCGTTTCCTTCAACGAGACGGTAGACCCCGCGTCATTCGTGATGGGCGGCACCGTAGAGCTTACCAATAGCGCAGGAACGGTGATAGGTGCTGCCATCAGCGTACATAATACGATGGTAATCATCAAACCAAGCCTTCCTCTGGCCGCATCTGGCAATCCCTACACGCTGACGATCAGCGGAATCACCGATACCGCCGGCAATGGGTTGGGTGTTCCCCATACCGTATCGTTTGAGGTCGAAGAGGTGGCGCCGACGATCGTGTCGGTCAAGCCAGATCATTTCGCTACCGGCGTCAGTGTCGGTGCAGCAGTCAAGGTCCGCTTTAGTGAACCTCTGAGCATGGGCACGGTCAGCCGGAGTACGGTCGCGACTGAAGGTTCGTTCCGAGTGACGCGCGCTACGCCGCCTGCCTGCGGTTCCGACGCCGAGGACGATGTGTTCGGATGTCTCGCCTTCGACGCCTCTTTCCGTCGCATCACCTTTGTTCCGCTGCCGAACGACCTGCACGATGACACCTTCTATACGATTGCTATCGCGGGAACGGTTGCCGATCTTGCCGGTAATCCGCTCGGCGCCGATTTCACCAGCGCCTTCGATACCATGGGCGGTGACAACGCGGGTCCGATGCCGCTGTGCGCCGACATTGATCTTGCCGGTGGTAAGGTGATAGACATCTACTTCTCCGAGGCAATAGATGTTCTGTCTGCCGACGAGGCCACTATCTTCATATACGAAGTGGCGACTGGTGTGGTGCTACCGGGAGTTTTCGCCGCCGAAACGGTGGATGGCTTTCCGGTCATTCGGTTCACTGCCGCAGCGAATTTTGGTCCCGGTGTGAGATACGGAGTCATTGTGACAAAGGGTGTTATGGGTGCCGACGGCACCCCGCTCGTCGAGGAGTTCCGCACCTTCTTCACCGGAACTCTGTAGAGATCGGAGCTGTTTTTTCAAAGATCGGGTGGTCCTTCGGGGCCGCCCGATTTTTTTCGAGGATTAAAACACGAACCGGAACATGACGCCGGCAAGGTGCTGGTCATAAGAGAGATCGGTATAATCGCTCGATTCGGCTCCTATCGAGGAAAAAGCGCGTTGATATTGATAGTATCCGAGGATCGAGAAAACATCGGTGAAGCGATATTCGAGCGTGGTCCCAAGACGCAGGTTATGGTCTATCCGGCGCTTGATATAGGTTTCTCGAGCAAGTGTCCAACGATCGTCGGCAAGATAATAGGAGACCCCGTAGCGCCCCAATATCTCAGCGCTGAAGTCACGGAAAAAGATCTTTCCCTTGAGGCGGACATAGGTCTCGGAAAAACCGTGCTGAGACCACACGGTCGGCTCTTGGGGAACGAAGGGGGCCAAGAACTCCTCTCCAAAAAAGAAGAGTCGTTCGCCTGCGCCAAGAGAAATGCAACTTGGATTCTCGGCGACCGGATAGAGATAAATGCCGGTTTCGAAGCGCCCCCCGGGAGCGGTGAAGTAGTCATACAGGGAAGCGAGGCCGACTGTATAGGCGAAAGAAGCGGAGAGGTAATACGATAAGGCGGGATCGGTATACCAAAAGAGGTTGAAGAAAAGTTGAGGGTCAACGGTGCGGTTCTCAAAGCCGACCAAGAGATGTCCCGTTTCGATACCGTACTCGATGTCCACATCATCGAGTTCATGCGAAAACGAAAAAGTCAGTGAATGATACCAAAACGATAGGGAAGTATCGGTCGGTGTAATGGTCGTGAACAACGAGTATTCTATCGTAGCAAGGTCGTTGAGCGCCACATCGAGCAGGGCATCAAGATCAACGCCGAAGGCACGGTTCGATCGGGTTGAACGCCCCAATGTTGCCAATTCTTCCGAGGAGAGGAGTCCCGCATTGGTGTTGTAGGAGCCTCCTACCGAGATGTCCCCTTCGAGTGAAACGGCGAAAAGCACCGAAGAGAAAAAGAAGAGAATCCCCAGCCCTAGGGAAAACCGTATCGGTGGGCGGAACGGCATGATGATTCAGTCCTCAGCGGTGTTCGCGGTGCTCCTTACGCATCTCACGGCGCTGTTCTTTTTTCTGCTCGCGTTTTTCCTCTTTTTCGTCGCGTTTGCGCGATTTTTTCATCTCGCGATGCTGGTCTTTCTTCTCTTCCTGTTTCTGGAAGCGTGCCTCCCAATCGGGAACCTCGCGGCCCGGTTCCACCTCGGTCGAAGGGGTCACTGGCACCGGTTCGCTCGCCGCGAGCGGCAGAAGCGGCAAAAAGAGGGATAAAAATATGATGAGCATAAGGCTACGCATGAGAGTCCTCCTTGGCGACGAGCGTCACCACCTGTTCGAGGGTGGTTCCGTTGAAGTGGGCGTGCGCCCGGATGGTTCGTTCACCGGCTGTTTCGACTGTCACGACGATCGGTATCTCGTTGCGACCTGCGGTAAGCGATCCTTCCCACGCCAGTTCGCGCCGCGCGGCGATATCGGGATCGTTTGCGCGGAAGCGAACGCCCTCGTCGAGTACGATGGTGAAACGCACCTGAGCGATATCTTTCTCCGACTCGTACACGAGGCGGATGGTGACCGGCTCACCGCGCTGAACCACGGTTTTCGCGGCGACCACCGGTGGGGGTGGGATGATTCGTTCGGCAGTTGTCTCCTGCGGTGGCGCCGATGTGGCATTCCGGAGCGCCGACCGCGACTCACCGACGATGACGCCCACGAGGAACACGATTGCAAAGGCGCCCGCCACGAAAGACCACCGCAGAAGGAATCGCCAATCAATTTTCGGCTGAGTCCGGGGTCTTTCTGCCGCTACCTCGACGAGACGGCGGTGGAGCGTGTTTTCGAAATCATCGGGAAGCGGTTTGCGCGGGAATTTTTCGAGAGAAAGGAGGTCGGCGACGAGCCGTTCCGCCTGATTTTTTCGTTCGTCTTTCATACCCGACCTCCTTATTCTGTAGGACGCAGGCAGTGTGCCAAAAGTTCCCGTTCCTTCTCTGCCAGTGCGACAAGCCGTTCCCGCGCCCGTGCCAGGCGGCTTTTCAGCGAGCCGATCGGGATATCGAGATAGTCGGCTGCCTCTTCGTAGGAAAGTTCCATGAGTTCGACCAAAATAACGGCATCGGCAAATATCTCCGGCAGCGATGCGATCATCCGCCAGAGGAGCCGCCGGCGCTCTTCGGCGAGCACCGTCTCTTCGGGAGTCGAGTCGGCTGCCGACAGGTGAGATGCCTGCTCGAGTGGCACCGGTTCGCCGTGACTTCGCCGAAGATGGTCGGTGTACTCGTTACGGATGATACGCCAAAGCCACGAGGAAAAACTCGACTTCCCCTCGAACCGGTTGATGGCGAGAAACGCTTTTATGAGCGCCTCCTGCAACAAATCGGCCGCTTCTGCCTCATTTCCGCGGGTTATGCCGAGCGCAAAGCGGTAGAGCGTGTCGTAATGGCGCCGGACAAGTTCCTCGAAGGCGCCCACATCGCCTCGACGCGCAGCACCAACCAGTGTGCGATCGTCAGCGGAAGATTTTCCCATGAGCAGCAGATCTCCTTCGTCGGCGGCGGAACGGCTCATTCGGAGGAGAGGACGAACGGTATCGTTACTTCGGTTACCGTGCCGTTGAATTCAGGGAACACCCATTTTTTCTTTATGAGATCCTTGACGCACCGCTCGAGGTTGGTCCCTTTGAATTTCTGCGTGTTGGTCTCGACCTTGGCGACGCGGCCGTTTCCCAGCACCGAAAGCGTTACTTCGAGTTTTCCCGAAAGCGAAGCGTCGAGTTTCAATGATTTATTGTAACAGTAAGCGATGGTGGAATTCGAATGCTCTTTGACGACCGCGGCGACCTGTTTCGAGGAGAGTTCGTCGGGAAGCGCCGCCATCTTCGCAGCATTGTCCTTCACGACGGTGTTCTTCGATCCGCTGTAGCCGGTTTTCGCGAGGAGCGACCGACGAAACTGTTCGACCTCTTCATCAGAGACTTTGTCAAAGAGACTCACCGGTTTTTTCTTTTCTTCCGTTGTCTCTGTGCCGACTGCGGTCTTCTGTTTTTTTTCGGCCTCTTCTTCAGCCCTCATCTCGGCGAGCACCTCGGCGAGCAGATCCTTTTCCTTCTTTTTTTCAACCTTTTGGACGGTTATCCCCTTTACCTCGTCGATCCGCGTGACCCCCGAAGCCATACGGACTTTCTCGATGTCTATCGTCTCTTCTGGGATTTTTTCTACAATGGCTCCGAGAAGTTGTTGCCCCTCTTTGGTGTAGAAGAGCGTATAGAGAAACTTGACGGCAGAAGCGATCATGGCGATACAGGCGAAAACGGTTACCGTCCAACGGAGCCACGGCGTATGGGAGAAAGCCAAGTGCTGTTTTTCCTTTTCGACCTCGTCGAAGAGAGAGCGCATTTTTTTCCGTTCGAGTGACTCGTCATCGGTTCCCATTGCCTTCTTGAGCGCTTCTTGCGCGATACGATCTCGTTCGGCGAGGACTTCGGCAAAATCCGGATAGTTGCCTGTCTTCACCCAATCGGTGAGCGCCGGTTCCCAGATGAGGGTGTTGCGGGAGATTTCCGCCTCGAGAATCTTTTGGGCGATTTCTTCGAAGGTATAGATGTGTTCGTCGTTGACAAGCCGAAATTTTCGTTCGCTTTCCATCGCGTTGCTCCGCATATTGCTCTTATCATTTTCAGAAAAATGGTACTGTTGTCAAATAATCATCGGCTATGCCGAAGGAAGGGAATTGCGTTTATTTCTTTCTGGGCTACAGTAGGTCATCTTTTCCTCGGGAGAGTTGCCGATGTATCGAAAAGGCGGTTCACCAAAAGGCGAGGCTTTCGGCTTCCAGTGGCATATCACCGATCGCTGTAACCGTCAGTGCCGGCACTGTTATCAAGAACGGTTCGATGCCGAGCAAGAGCCCAGTCTCTCAGTACTCATCGCGATGGCGGACCACATCTTCTCGTTTTTCACGGGTGCGGTCTCGGTGAATGTGACTGGCGGCGAACCGCTTATCTTCCCAGAGATATGTGCCTTTCTCGCACACCTTTCCCGGTATCCGAATCTCGACGAACTGAACATCATTACGAACGGCACCGTATGCAGTGATACTATCATCCAAGAATTGGCGGCATGTGATCGTCTTTCCCTGATAAAGATCTCGCTCGAGTCGCATGACCCGGTGGTCAATGACGGCATACGTGGCGACGGTCATTTCGCCGCGGCGACGGCGAACATCCCGCGTTTTCGTGCAACCGGGAAACGGGTGGTGCTTATGGTGACGCTCCAGCGGGAAAACGCCGACGATATCTCCGGCATCTGTGCGCTTGCGCGATCGCTCGGTGTTGCGGGGGTTATCGTCGAGCGTTATGTGCCGCTCGCACAGGGGAGGGATGTAACGCGGGTTCTTACCGCCGCCGAATGGAAAAGGGTGCTCCAAAGTATCTGTCGAGAAGCCGACGCCAATGCCGATTGGCGCGAACTTTTGCCCTATCGCGCTTTTTGGATTGCTACTGACCCGGCCGGTGCCGATGAGCCGCTCCGTGGAGCGCTGTGCAACCTCGGCCGTTCTTCGATGGCGCTCATGCCCGACGGAAGCGTCTATCCTTGCCGTCGTTTTCCGCGTCGCATCGCACAGATCCCGCGCGATTCTATGGCGGCGGTACTCGAGCGGCTTGCCGCCTACGATCCAGCGGTGACGGCGCAGCAGTTGACCGGGCGGTTTTGCGGCTGGTGCGGCTATGATGGGTGTGCCGGTTGCCGGGCGCTCGTGGCGGCGCTCGAGGAGAGTCCATGGGGAGACGACCCCCAGTGCCCGTTCGGTCTGTTTACATTCTAGGAGCCGAGGATGGGAGCACTGAGCGACACGGCAGTTGTTGGTCCGGGATCGGTGATCGGCGCCGTTACGGTGCCCGCTTCCAAAAGTTATTTCCAACGGGCGATCGCGGCAGCGCTCCTAGCCGACGGAGAGACGGTGCTCGTTGCCCGTGGTCGTTGCGATGATACCCGCGCCGCGCTTGGTGCCGCGGCGGCGCTCGGTGCCCACATCACCGAACGCACAGAAAGTGAGTGGGCGATTCGGGGCGGCATCGCCCCAACCGGCGCCCCGGTCCACTGTGGAGAGTCGGGGCTTGCGCTGCGGATGTTTGCACCGATTGCGGCACTTGCCGACCGCTCGGTGACGCTCACGGCGGAAGGTTCTCTGCTCCAGCGGCCGGTGGCGATGGCGGCGTCGCCGCTTGCGGACCTAGGGGTGCGCGTCGAAACGGCCGGTGGTTTCCCGCCGATCACCGTTCATGGGCCGCTACAGGGCGGCGAAGCGGTGGTGGACGGAAGCGTCAGTTCTCAGGTGCTTACCGGCCTGCTCATGGCGCTTCCCTGCACGAAAACGGACTCGCTGCTTACCGTTACCGGGCTCTCGAGCCGTCCTTATATTGCCATGACGATCGAGGTGCTTGCCGCGTTCGGCATCTCGATTGAGTGGCAAGAAGGCGACCGTTTTTTCATTCCCGGAAGACAGCGCTACCGGGCTTGCCGCTATGTCGTAGAGGGCGATTGGTCGAGCGCCGCGGCGCTTCTTGCTGCTGGTGCGCTCGCGGGAAAGGTGACGGTTCAGGGTCTTACGGTGCCTTCGCGACAGGCCGATGCGTTCATGCTCGAGGTGCTCCGCACCGCGGGGGCTTGGGTGGAGACTACCCCAACGGCGGTTACCGTCGCGTCGCGGCCGCTTCGCTCCTTTGCCGCCGACCTTACCGATGCGCCCGATCTTTTCCCGGTACTGGTTGTCATCGCCCTCGCTGCATCCGGTGTGTCGCGGCTCCGCGGCGTACATCGTCTTCGTCACAAAGAGAGCGACCGGGCAACGGTATTGCAACAGGAGTTCGCGAAGATGGGAGCACACATAACGAGAGAGGGGGATGACCTCGTTATTCCCGCACTCGCCACACAACCCCATACCGACAAGATAGTACTTGACAGTCACC
>CALITV010000125.1 GCA_938048925.1 uncultured bacterium
ATCAACAGCGCCTTCAGCAGAGTGAACAGCAGCAACAGCAGGCGCTCGGCGAAGTGAGACAACGGCTAGAGGATCTCGGGAAGCAGAGCCGTGACCTCGCCGAAGCGACACAGAAATTCCGGGAGGTTCTCTCGTCGTCGCAAGCGCGCGGAAAATGGGGGGAGGAGACATTGCGCCGTGTCGTCGAGGCGGCCGGGATGAGTGCCCACTGTGACTTTACCGAGCAGGTGAGCGGTGATGAGGGGCGTCCTGATCTCGTAGTCCGTCTCCCCGGTGATCGCATCATCATCGTTGATGCCAAGGTCCCCGACCTCGATTTCCTCTCGGCGGTGAACGAGAGCGATATGCAGAAACGGCAGATGCTCCTTGCCGCTCATGCCAAGAAACTCAAAGAGACGATCGAGGCGCTCGCGAAACGCGATTATCCGCGCCAGTTTCCCAACGCGCTCGACCATGTCGTCCTCTTCCTTCCCGCCGAGTCGCTCTTCAGCGCGGCGCTAGAGGCCGATCGTGACCTCATTGTAACGGCAGCGGCGAAAAAGATCCTCCTTGCGACCCCCGCCTCGCTCATTGCGCTCCTCCGTTCGGTGAGCATCAGTTGGCAACAGGCGGCGCAAGCGGAGAATGCCCGTGCCATCGGTGAAACGGCGCAGGAACTCTACCGGCGCGTCGCCGTTTTTACCGAACACCTCGAGAAGATCGGCGGCGCGCTCCGTTCGATGAACGAGCACTTCGACAAGGCGATCGGCAGTTACGAACGACAGGTGCGTCCTCAGGGGGAGCGGCTTTTAGCGCTCGGACTTCCGGAACCGACGAAGAAAATGGCCGAGATAGACGAAATTGGCCGCGAACCGCGGCGCCTGCAAGGTCCCGGCGAGTAAGCGTTCTACCAATAGCGGTGTACCACCGGCTGGACCTCGGTGCATGGACGGCACATGGATGAGGGGAGCCCCGTGTTGCGCCGGGTTCTTCCTGCCACGGCCTTGAAGACCGGTCCCGATTTCTCTTCGTCACAGATCAGGCACTCATTGAGCGATCCATCGGGGTTGTGATATGGTTTGTTGAGAGCCGCCATACATACCGAAAAGCATTCTTTTTGCGTGTTCTGGGTGTTGTAATACCAGATCTGAGCGCAGGGCAGGGTGAACCCGAGATCTCGGAGACAGGCGATGTTGCCGTCTTTGTTTCCGATATTGTTTATACCACACTGGCGCACCGGATCGGTAAGATCGGGATAGCGCATATAAACGACGAGGTCGGCGATGGTCGAACAGACGCCGCAGGCGTCCCAGTGGGTGAGATAAGCATCTGCCGCAACTGCTGCCGCTTCACTGACGAAGGTCTCGAGGCGATAGCCGTTGAAGAGGGCGTCGTCACGGATAAGACCGCAGACGGCGCCGGGTGTCGGCTGGTGTTCGTCGGGTTTCTCGTAAGGGTTCTCCGTAACTTCTGCCGGTGGGTTGACGGGCACCAGCGCCAGAAGCGCGGCAATATCTTCTTCCGTGTAAACCGGCGGCGCGAAAAACTTTCCTTCGCAGTTACACACCGGTTGACACTGTTCGGAAGAAAGACCGGTCTTCTCGTTAGGAGTGCCAAAAAGAATCGTGCAGGGAAGCGTACTGACCGCATCACCGTCTTCGTCGGGAAACGCAAGATCGTCTGAGTCGAGTGCCAGCGTATCTGTTTCCTGTCCTTCTTCGGAAATGATTTCTGTTTCCTCATCGGATTCACCTGCGGGGTCCGGTGTGTTCTCTGCGCTGTCGGTTGATATGACCGTGTCGGTGTCGAGGGAAGGTTTTGACTCGCTTCCACCCGAGCACGCCCCGAAAAAGAAAACGCAGGTCAAAAAAAAGCACACTCTCATCAACATGGCTCTCTCCGTATGAAAAAAGAAAGATAGGTGTCGCCGTATCGTTTTTCCCTCTTTTGCCATCCTTCTATCTCGGGCGGGAGTTCGCTGTCGCTTTCGATAATAAGAATGCCGTCGGGGGAAACGATTGCTTCTTGGATGCATTGGGCGGCGAGGAAAGAGAGGCGCGATCGTTCTTCGTAAGGGGGATCAATGAAAACAATATCGGCGGCACGGGGAAGAAACGCTCGCGTCTGCACCGAAAAGGCATCGGCGCAAAAAACGCGGGCGCGTGCGGCGACGCCAAGCGTTGCGAGTTGATTGGTCAGAAAACGGGCGCGTTGAGAGTTTCGTTCGGTAAATATAGCCTGATCGGCCCCGCGACTGATCGCCTCGATACCGACAGCGCCGCTTCCTGCGAACATGTCGAAAAAGAGCGTTCCTTCGAGATCGCGCAGCGCAAAGAGCGTGTTGAAGAGCGCCGCGCGAACCTTTTCTTCGGTAGGGCGGAATGCGTTGTCGGCGATGGCGATCCTGCGACCTTTGAGTGTACCGGCGGTGATGCGCAGGAACATAGAATGCCCCTCAGGGGCAGTCGGCGGTCAGTTGTTCGACCTGTGACCGGTCGGGGGCGTCGGGGACCATCGCAAGATATTTGCGGTAGTGTTCGCACGCCTTTGCCGCGTTACCTTGAGATGCGTAGGCGATACCGAGGAATTTGTGAACCTTGCCGGAACGCGGGTTGATTGTGAGGGCATCTTTATAGGCGTGAATCGCGTCGGTAAAACGCTGTTCGGCAATCGCTCGGTTACCTTCGGCAAGGAGTTTTTCGAAGGAGCCGTTCGTTGCCTGCGGCGTAGGCACCGGTTTCGGCGCCGGTGTCGGTTTCAGTCTGGGCGCCGGTTTCGGACTCGGCTTCGCCACAGGAGCCGGTTTCGCCGCGGGTGCCGGCTCCGGCTCCGGTCTCGCCGCGGGTGCCGGTTCCGGCTCCGGTTTCGCCGCGGGTGCCGGCTCCGGCTCCGGTTTCGCCGCGGGTGCCGGTTCCGGCTCCGGTCTCGCCGCGGGTGCCGGCTCCGCGCCTGTCCCCGCAGGATTCTCGGTGGAGCCGGTCTCCGGCTGTGGTTTCGGAATTGCCGGTGACCGTACGGGAGGGTTTTCGGTCGTTGAGAAGATGGCCCAGAGCGCCACCCCGATCCCGACGATGATGATGCCGGTTACGCCGAGAGTCTTTTTCACCGGGAATCGTTTTGTCGGTTTCCGTAGTTCTTCCGAGCTGATCTCTTTGAGAAGATCGGCTATCTCTTGCTCTTCCTGATAGGGTTTTTTGGTAAAGAATTCTTCCGAGAGCGAGGCCGTTTTTATACGGAGATCCTCGGAGGGGGTCGGGGTTGAAGCAGGTGGCGTCGCCGATTCTTT
>CALITV010000126.1 GCA_938048925.1 uncultured bacterium
GCATCGCCTCGCCCGTCGTCGGATTTTCCTGCGGCAGGATGTCGAAGTGGTCGAGGATGGGATAGGCGAGGAGCGGCGTCTCGTTGGGCGCCAATTGCTCGGCGGTGTCCACGATGTTCACCTTGTCATGGATGCTGTAGGCGATAAGCCAATTCTTGGTGATCTTCCAGCGGACGATCTTGCCGTCGTTCGATTCGCCGATGAACGAGTAATCGGCGGTGTAGGGCAGTTCGACCACCGTCTGGCGGTAGAAGAACTCGCCGTTGAAAAGATGTTTGTCGAGGGCAAGTTCGTCGGTCTTGTCGACTGCTTCCCGTTCGGTCGTGCAGGCAACGATGAGAACCGCCGCGAGCAACGCCGTGAGGGTTCCAAGAATACGTGAGATGTTCATGACCTAATCCTCCTAAAAACTATAGTTGTAGCCGATGGTAGCCGAAACTTTGGTGTACTTGCCGGCGAACGGTGTGAGGTAACCGGCGCTTCTTTTATAATTCGGGTAAGCGCCTTTGTCAGGGAGCGACGCATCCACGAAGTTGCCGTCCTCGAACTCGGGACCGGCGGTCGTAAAGCCGACACCGAAGGTGAAGTTGTCGTTCTCGGTAAATCCTTGCAGAGTGTAGTTTGCCGCCCCTTGGAAGATGACGGTATGGTCCCACAGTTGGTGCTTGGCTATCGTCTCTTCCTGCCCTAATTCGCCGTACTTGAGCGAACTTTCGTAACCGGCGCCGATCCGCAGCGAGAGCTTCTTGAACGACCATGAAATACTAACCATATTGGTGAGCGCCATCTGGACATTTACATCGAGCGGCTCGTTGTTGTATTTGTCCCACGCCCAGTCGTATTCGACGAAGTTGTAGGCGTAGGCACAGGTGTAGGCGAGAGAGAGCGTCATTTCTTCCATGAGTTTGAAGGTGCGGTCAATGGTGACGGAAGGACTCAGCGTCGAACGCTGGGTATAGACCTCCCAGAGCATCCGGTTCGTGAAGGGAAGCGACCACGCGATAGACGGTGTAACGCCGATTTCGACCGTCGGGATGGTGAATCGGCGATTTATCTCGACTTGGAGGGGGGTTCCATCGAACGAATAGTGGTTGAGCACCTTCGATTGAGCGTAGCCGGAATCGTCGAACGATGCCTCTCGCTCGCGTGCGAAGGCAAGGTTGTAGGCAAACCCAATGGCTGCGCTGAGGCCTATCTCCCACGGCATCGTGTAACTGCCGCTCACCGTGAGCGCATAACCGAAGTTCGGTCGGTCGGCGTTGACATTCTGGGAAAGGACATTGGTAAGACCTACCGTGTACTTCTTTTCTTCCTTTTTTTCTTCCTCTTTTTTCTCCTCGCCTCCCTCCTTCACCTCGGCAGAGAGCGTCTCTTCGCTTTTCGGTTCCTCGACCGGCGCCGACACCGCCGGCGAATCTTCCTTCTCCCCTTTTTTCTCTTCCACCGCCGCCTCGACGGAAGCACCCGACGCGGCCTCCTCGGCGGTCGGTTCCTTGATCGTCCCCGCTCCTTCGGCTTCCTCGTCATCTCCTTCCTCTTGGGCAAGAAGGGGAAGACAGAAGAGGAGCGCGGCAAGCCACACCACCTTCCTCAATCGATCTGTCACCTCATCCTCCTTTAGATAATCGGTATGTTCTCGAAACATAGTTCCCCGCACGGGTCGTAACACCCTAGTAATTCGCCTTTCCTTTGTCAATCTTTTGCCCCACCGGGCACCGACTTCGGTGTTTAGCAACGAAATTACCACACTTTTTTTACAAGAAAAATCGGGCGGTAGTTGTGGTTCCTGCCTTTCAGAAGGAAACATCCGAGACATCGAAATCCGTTTTTCCGCTGTAGGCGAAGCGGGTCATCACCGAACGCAGTTCGCGCACATTGCCGGGCCATGTATGCGCCTCGAGCGCAGCGGCCGCCTTTTCGGTAACGACAATATCGCGGCCGGTGAGAGCGAACCCGAAGTGTCGGGCGAGGGGCACGATGTCAGCACGCCGTTCGCGGAGCGGGGGAATGGTGATCTTGAGCGTCGCGATACGGTAGTAAAGATCGCGCCGGAAGCGCCCTGTTTCTATCTCTTTGAGAAGATCGCGGTTGGTTGCGAGGAGTACCATGGTGTCCACCCGTTTGCCGGGCCCCGTTTCACCGATGCGCCGCACGGTCCAGTCCTCGAGAACGCGCAGAAGTTTTCCCTGAAGCGCAAGCGGCATTTCGGCGATCTCGTCGAGAAGCAGGGTGCCGCCGTCGGCCTGCAAGAAGGCACCCGCTCGTTCCTCGGCACCGGTAAAACCACCCTTGCAGGTTCCGAACAACTCGCTCTCGGCAAGCGTCTCGGGTATCGCCGCAGCGTTGTAGGTGACGAACTCCCCCTTCCGACCGCTCACCGAGTGAGCAAACTCGGCGAAGACTTCTTTTCCTACCCCGCTCTCGCCGCAGAAAAGAATGATCGGGCGGCCGCCGAATATCTCGGGGCGCTGTATCCACGACTCGACCTGCTCGAAGAGCGGCGCAAGCGTCCCTTTATAGAACGATTCGGCGACCCGTTCCCGCAGTACGGTGACGATTACCTGATGTTTGCCGGCGAGCAAGAACCGGTATTTTCCTTCGCGCAGTTCCCCATTCTCGACACGGATGCCGTTTATCCATGTGCCGTTCTTTCCCTTGTTCCAGAAGAAGACACCGCTTTCCTTCATGACGAGCAACAGATGCTCCGAACTCACATCGGGGTAAGAGAGCACTACATCGCTCTTTTTGCGGCCGATGCGCACCTCACGCCCCGGACGGAACGAGAAGGTCTTGCCGCATCCGTCGGCCTCGACGAGTATTCCTTTGCAGGCGGTTCCGCCGGCATCGAGGAGAAGGGTGTGCCCCGACAGGTCGTTTCGCGGCTCTGCGGGGTTCCGCGCAAAATGGGAAAATGCCGAGAAGGAGAACGAGTATTCGCGGATAGAGACGACATCGGCTGACCCGAAAATGTCGCCTGCTTTCATCTCCTTGCCGTTGAGGAGAAACCCTTTCGAGGAGGGATAGAGCATCCAGACATACTGACGGCTCTTGAAGTCGAATTCGCGTCGGAGCGTCAATTCGTGGCCGCGCAGATCGGGCGGGAACAGGATGTCGCCCTCGTCGCCGCCGACGACTATCTTCTTTTTGGCGCTGTTGAGGTAAAACGAGAATATGTGTGCACCGTCACGATACAGAAGTAGGTACATCGTTCACCATTCATCCGCGTTTTCGACGGCATCTTATCGAAGCGACAGGGGAAAGCAAATTTTCGGAGGAGAAGAGCCCGTCAGAGTTTCTTTTCCGCAATCGCGATGACGGCATCGGCCTCCTTCTCGGTGGCGGCGAGGAGGTCACGCATTTTCTTGAGCGTTTCGGTCTTGAACTTGTCGCCGTCGGCGAAATTCTTGAGATTGATGCGGACATTGAGCGCGGCAGCGTGCGCGGTCGTCTTGACGAGGTGGGCGCCGACGCCGGCGTCGGAGGCGGCGTTCTCGTTGCCTTTCTCGGCGACGGTGCGCAGAAGCGGGCACACCGAATGGCTCTTTTCGAGCGTTTTGAGCGGCACGAGCGTCGCGTATTCGAGCGCGGCGCGCTCTTCGGCGGCGGCCTTTTGTTTCTCGGTGTCGGTTCCTTCTTTCTCGGCCTTCTTCTTAGTGCTCATCGCCGCCATCATACGGTTGAATGCATCGGTGTCCTCGTCAATGAGAGCGAGAAACTCCATCTTCTGTTTCTGCGCTTCTTTTGCCGTCTCATTCATGGCGGCGCTGTGTTTGGTATAGCCTTTCTTGCCATGGGTAAGATTTGCCACCATTGCGGCGAGCGATGAGGCCATGGCGCCGCAGAGCGCCGCGACACTGCCGCCGCCGGGAGCCGGGGCATCGCTCGCGAGGAGATCGCAAAAACCCGACACCGTCAAGTCAACAAGACCTCTTTCTTCCTTGAGGACATACTCGATGACCTTTTCCTTCGGATCGAAGGGTGCGGCATCGTTCAGACCGAGCGACTGAATGGCGATTTTGATGATTTCGTCTTCCGACTGTCCGGCGCTCGCGCCTTGTTTTTCGAGGTAGTGGACGCCTGCCAGGAGAAGCGCCTCTTTCGGAACGAGTCCGACGATCTCGCTTCCCGTGACGCGAAGCCCCATCTCGTGGGCCCGTTCCGAGAGTTCGTCGAAGACCTGATGCATCGAAGTCACTTTGTAGTTGGTGAGATTTATCGAGACCTGCGCGCGCCGATAGTCCTCGACATACCAGCCGATCGCCTTGCAGTTTCTGAACTTGCCGGGCACCATGACCTTATTGCCCTTCTCATCGAGGATCGGCTTGCCGTTCTCGTCCTTCTTCGGGTAACCCTGCTCCCGGATGAGGAGCGCCAGTTCGCTCGCCTTCTTTTTGTCGCTCGTGTTGAGGTTCACATTGTAGGCAATGAGAAATTCGCGCGCGCTCACCGCAGTCGCCCCCTTCGTCGGACGGAATGCCGCAGGGCCGGCATCGGGCGCCCAGTTCGGATCACGCAGTTTCGCTTCGAGCCCCTCGTACTCCCCGGCGCGGACATTCGCGAGGTTCTTCCGCTCTGGCTTCGTCGCGGCATATTCGTAGAAGTAGATCGGGTAGTCGAGTTCCTCTCCGAGCCGCTTGCCGAGACGGTGCGCCAGTTCGACGCACTCCTCCATCGTCACGCCGCTGATCGGAATGAGCGGGCACACATCGCAGGCGCCGAAGCGGGGATGCGCGCCATGATGGCTGCGCATGTCTATC
>CALITV010000127.1 GCA_938048925.1 uncultured bacterium
CTTGTCGCCTGCGCATGGTTCTGGCTCGTCATACGCCGCCGCGGATGGGTGACATATTCCGTCTCTCTTCCCGACGGCATAATCCCTCTTGAACGCTATCTCTCGCTCGGCTACCCCATCGCCCTCACCAGTATGATGTTCTCCTTCATCTACTTTTTCATCGCTCGCGTCACCGCCCTCTTCGGCGATGCAGCCGTCGGTGCCATGGGGGTCGGCCATCGCGTCGAGTCGCTCGCCTATTTCTTTTCGTTCGGCTTCGCGGTAGGGCTTTCCTCTTTCGTCGGCCAAAATATCGGCGCAGGACATCCTGAACGGGCGGTGGCGGCAACCGGTTATGCTATGAGAGTGGTGGGAGGCGTCGTAACGCTCTATGCGGCACTCACGATGATGTCCGCCGCTTTCGTGGTTTCTTTGTTCAATGACGATCCGGTGCTGGTGGCGCACGGCGTTTCATATCTCTGGATCGTCATGCCGGCCGAGGCGCTCCAAGCGCTGCTCATTGCGATCGAGAGCGGAGCGTTTACTGGCGCCGGTTATACCCGACCGAGTTCTACGGTAAGCCTCCCTATAACCATCGCACGGATACCGCTCGCTTGGTTTCTCGCAGTTTTCTGTGGATTGGGAGCGGCCGGAGTCTGGGTGACCATTGCGCTTACGATGGTCACGAATGCTTTGGTGTTCATTTTCCTTTATCGGCGGGGGAAATGGTTGAGGACTAAGATAGTTTAGATGGGATGGGAAGTCCGAGAAACCGCATCACCCGCTGTATGTCCTCCCATGTCGGTTTCTTGTAGTCGGGATTCCGCAGAAGCGCCGACGGGTGGTAGGTGACGAATACCGGGATACCCTCATATTCGAAGGTCATTGCGCGTGCCTCCCGGATGCTCATCTTATCGTGACCGAGCAGATAGCGGAGCGCCGTCTTACCGAGGAGAACGATGGCACGAGGGCGTATGACGGAGATCTGTCGTTTCAAATAGCCGATGCAGGCGTTCGCCTCGTCGGTAAGCGGCTCGCGGTTCTCGGGTGGGCGGCATTTGACGATGTTGGCGATATACACCGAACTGCGCGGTATTCTCATGCCGTTTTCAATGATTTTGGTAAGCAACTGCCCGGCACGCCCCACGAACGGTATGCCTTGCAAGTCCTCCTCTTCCCCCGGGCCTTCGCCGATGAACATAAGGTCGGCGTAGAGGTTTCCATCGCCGAAGACGAGATTCGTCCGGCTCTTCCCGAGACGGCACGAGGCGCACCGAGATGCCTCGTCGAACACCTGTTTCATGGCCTGTTCACGCGAAAAAACGGCTTTAGCGGCTGCTGCCGTTTCTTCGGGAGACAGGAGAATTGGGTTGAGCGCGCACTGCCATTTCAGAAACTCCATAACGCGCTTACCGCGTTCTGCGTGTTCTCGGTGTTCGGACATTCCGAGAGGCCCCCGGTGAGGAGGGGAAAAGTTACTGTTTCTTGCGGCCGTAGCGAAGGATAAAGAGGTTATCTTCTATCGCGTTGGCGGCCTGTTCGCGGATCTTTTTGTTGTCTTCTTCGGTAATGATCTTTTTGAGATACTCCTGCACGCTCTTGTCGGCGATCTGAGCCATCGCATCAACGGCGATGGACTTGGCAAGCACCGATTTCTCGCGCCGGATGAACTCGTAGAGCGGCACCACCCCTTCTTTCTTGTCGAGGGCACCTACTGCTATAGCGGCGGTCGAGCGGACCTCCTCGTTAGGGGAATCCTTCATCACCTTGACAAGGAAGGGGAGCGACTCTTCATAACCGTATTTCCCGAGAGTGGAGAGAATGATCTTTTTCCAGAAGAGATTTTCGTTCTTGTCGAACAGTGCGATGAGTGTCGCCGCCGAATCCTTCGATTTGATGCGTTCGAAGTAGGCGGCGTATTCGAGTTTTCGTTCGCTCGATCGTTCATTCATCGAAGAGGCAAGCACCAGTTCGATGAGATCGGCCCCCTCGTATTCGGAAAGCGTCGAAAGGATAACGGAAAGCCATCGGATATCCTCGGTGGTCAATTCGCGCTGGATGATCTTCTTGGTATCGGGCGCGTCGAGTTCGATGACCGCCTGCAGGAACGCCTTCTTATTCGACTCGGGCGAATCGGTTGGAAAGCATTCGCTCGACGGGGGGTTGTACATTTCATCGGTCCGAAGCAAATCGGAGATCTCACGAACGCTCTCTTTTGCATCGGTCATTGCGGCGCACTTCGCCGCCGCGATCTGGGAATCCTGCGGAAGGCTTTTTATCTTCGTGAGAACATGCTTTCTGAAAAACAGGTCACCCATCACCTGCGCAGAGAATTTGACGGCAAGGCATCCGAGCATGTCGGGCTGGGGAATCAGTTTCGCATACTCTTCATCGTCGAGTTTCACCGACAGATAGGCGGCGGCGGGAACGAGCGCTTTGAGGGAATTTATTTCTTTGGCGGCGAGATACTTTTTGAACAATTCTTGGATCCGCTCCTCGCTCGGCTGTTGTACACCGCCCGCCGTTTTCTCACGGACCGCCTGCACAACCGCTTCGAAGAGTTCGAGATTGAACAACTGCCAGAAATTGGTGCGATAGGGGCTCGAGAAGGAAAAATTCACTTTGTCTCCCATGACCGGGACCGAGACCGAATCCACATGGAGGGCGAATGCGTCGCCTGTTTTGCGTACGATGAACACATATTGAGTGCGCGGTTGATAACTGAAGCGGTGCATACGCCAGTGTTTCTGGTTGTCTATCTCCGTCACGATCACTTCGTCGGGAACCGTCCCCGCCATTACCTTCACCTTGCGAACACGGGCTTTGGTCTGTCCACCTTGCAGGTAATCTCCTATGAAGACCGCATCGGCATCAGCAACTGATTTGAAGAACTGTGCCGTATCGAAGGCGTCACCTTCCCCGCCCGCCGCATCCAAGGAGGTGCCGGCCACGATCAATACCCCAAGCAGAAAAAGCAACCACCGGAACACCATGTCTTTCCTCCTGTAAGGCCCCTTTTTTCAAATCAAGGCGTTTTTCACTTTAGCCGAAACCAATTCCCTTGTCAAACTTTATCCACACTAAAATAGGAAAGTATCCCGTGTCCATCTTGTGGACAGAAAAATGTTGCTGCGTTATCAAAAAGGCTCTATGATAGGGGCACAGCAATAAGGTGTGAGGTCATTTCATGAAAATCAAGGTCGTTGATTCGCAACGGTGCGTCGGCTGCCAACTGTGTATGTTCGCCTGTTCGCGGCGCAACGGCATCGGCGGCCTGTCGAACTCCTGCATCGGCGTCAAATCGGCCGGCGGTATGTCCAAAGGCTTCACTGTGGTGGTGTGCCGATCGTGCACGAACCCCCCCTGTGCCCGCGCCTGTCCGCTGGATGCCCTCGAAAAACGGCCTGAAGGAGGAGTGCGGCTTCGCCCGGAGCGCTGTATCGGGTGCGGCGCCTGTCGAGCCGCTTGCATCCTCAAGGCGGTCTTCTGGAACGAGGAGACGCAGAAACCGCTTATCTGCGTCCACTGCGGCACCTGTGTGAAATACTGTCCTCACGGGGTCCTTGAACTGGAAAAGACGGAGGTGCGGTCATGACACACGCATATCCCACCAAAGTGCTCTACATAGACCTTACGAAGAAAAGTTTTTACATTGCCGAACGGCCCGAGATATTCGCCCGCTCTCTGGGCGGCACTGGCGCGGCGATAAAACTGCTCCAAGAAACCTGCCCTGTCGGAGTAGCCCCCTGTGCGCCCGAGGCTCCTATCGTCTTCTCGGTGGGGCCACTCACCGGCCTGTTTCCCCTTGCCTCCAAAACGGTCGCCATGTTCAAATCGCCGCTCACCGGCAACCTCGGCGAAAGCCACGCCGGCGGACGGGCGGCGCAAGCCATCCGCATGGCGGGCTTCGGTGCCATAGTCATCACCGGTGCCAGCGATTTGCCCGTTTGTGTGGCGATCCACGGCTCGAAGGTCTATTTCCGCGACGCCACATCGCTCTGGGGGATGCGCAGTCTCTTCACCGCCGGATCCATCATCCGCGCCGCGGAACCGGGGGCCGGTGTTCGTTCGATCATGCGCATAGGGCGTGGTGGCGAGAATCTTGTGTCGTTCGGTTCAGTAACCACCGAGACCTATCGGCACTTCGGCCGCCTCGGCCTCGGAGCGGTGTTCGGGAGCAAGAAGATAAAGGCGGTTATCGTGTCGGGCGAGCGTTCCATTCTGGTAGAAGATAAAAAGAAATATCGCGACCTCTACGACCATATCTTCAAGGCGGCGGTCGAATCGCCCGCTATGAAAAAGTATCACGACCTCGGCACCGCGGGCAATGTCAAGACGATGCAAGCACTCGGCGCCGTACCGACGCGCAACCTGCGCGAAGGCCGCTTCGAACACGCCGACTCTCTTTCGGGAGAGGCGCTCGCCAAGGGATACCTCGGGCGGCGGCTCGCCTGTGCCCATTGTCCGGTCGCCTGCATTCACATCGCGGCGGTGCGCGAGCCCTACGAGAACGAGCCCTATTTCTATAAAACGACAATGGTCGGCTACGACTGGGAACTCATCTATGCGCTCGGCACCGTGCTCGGCATCGGCGATCCCGAAGGAATGCTGTTGCTCATCGATGCGGTGGAAAAGGCGGGTCTCGATGCCATCTCGACCGGCGTCTGCCTCGCGTGGGCGACCGAAGCGATGGAGCGCGGGCTCATTTCGGAAAAGGAGACGAACGGCCTCCATCTCGCATGGGGAGACTGGAGGACCTATCTGACGGCGGTCGAACACCTCGTCACGCTCGCCAATGACTTTTATCGAACGCTCGCCCGCGGATCGGCTTATGCGGCCTCGATCTACGGCGGTGCAGAGTTCGCCCTTTCGTTCGGCGGCAACGAAATGCCGGGCTATCCCGCTGGTCCGGCAAGTTACCTTGGTTTTCTGCTCGGCACGCGCCACAGTCACCTCGACAACGCCGGGTACAGCCTCGATCAAACGCTTCTCAAAGAAGGAAAGCGCCTTTCGGCACCGCACATCGTTGACGAACTCATCAAGGAGGAGATGTGGCGGCAGGTGCTCACGAGCCTCTGCATCTGCCTCTTCGCCCGCGGCATCTACACGCCGGAAGTGGTGCGCGAGACGCTCGCCGTCGCCGGCTACGAATTCTCTGACGAGGATATCCGGGCCATCGGCCGCGAAATCTACCGCGAGAAATACGCCTTCAAGATTGCCCACGGGTTCAATCTGGATACGCTCCGGCCGCCTGACCGCATCTACGATATGCCGACGGCGAACGGGCCGTTCGACCGTGCCTTCATCGAAGAGGGGCTCCGCTACGCGAAGGAGCGGATAACGGCGATCGTTTCCTGATGATCGCTGCTGCCGCCCGTCAGAACGACGAAATGAAGAGGTGGAAACTCCAGAGATCCTCCTTATAGTCGCGTACCGCGTCTTCCCTCGGAAAGAGGTTTGCTCCTGCCTGTAGATTGATGGCACCGATCGGCGAAGCGAAAAGCAGGCCGCCGCCGGCGCCGTACCGAAAGAGATCGCCCTTGCCGACATTCTCTATTCGTTCCCATAGGTTGCCGGCATCGAAGAAAGCGACGACATAGAGCCGGTCGCGGATCTTCGCCCGCATCTCATTGCGCCAGAACAGCGAGTACCGTCCCTCGGGGGTGCCGTCCTCGTCGTCGCTGGGAATGATCGTGTTCTGCCCGAATCCGCGCACTGTCGTCGAACCACCGAGTTTGAGGGTGTCATCGGCGGCGAGCTTCCCGGTGTGGAGAAAGAGCGCCGCATAGCGGAGGAAAGAGTGCCACACGAGGGTGTCGCGCGCCTCGTAGTCACCCGACACGGTGCGTTGATAACGAAGCGGCAGGTAACCGGAGAAATAGTTCTCGAACAATGTGTATCTTGTCTCGGTTCCCAGAAGCGAGGTGACATTGTGGATACGGAGACCGATTTTCCAGCCGCGGTAGGGACTTACCGGGTTATTTCGATAGTCGGCCCATCCTTCGATCTCGGGGCTCAGGAGATAGCGTCCGGTCTTCTCGAAACGGGCATCTTCCGGGAGTTCGGCATGGAAGGTCTCCTCATCCTGCCGCGAGAGTTCAGTGTTGAACGAAACGAAGAAGTGGTCTCCGAAACGCTTGTATATGGAGAACATCATACCGTTCTTGTCGAGAAGATAGGGGACACCGCTGGCTGAACGGGTGTCGTGAATATGAAATATCTCCATTTGCACGCCGAGCGAGAAGGGAAGGATATAGAGGTCGGGAACGATGAACGCGCCGCTCACCGAACGGTCTATGCGCTGAAGAGGATCTATCTCATGGAGGAAGTAATCACGGAACCCGGCGTTCATGAACCACGGAATCTTGTAAGCGAACTTATAGTTGAGCCGAAGCGTGAGCACCTTGCCTAGTACATTCTTGTATTCGAACGCACCGAACAACCGCACGCCTTCGTCTGTCGCCACGCCGGCTCCAAGATCCAAGCGGAAGCGCCACGCCTCCGTGACCGCTATGACGACATCCTTTTCGGCGGCGGGGGTATCTTCGTCAATGATCCTTATCTCCGCTGCATCGAACGCGCCGGTGGTCAGAAGATTTTGACGGGCGTCGTGAAGCAACTGCGTGGTGATGAGCGCTCCGTTCTCGAACCGAACAAGGCGACGGAGAACCGATTCGGCGGTCAGTGCGTTGCCGCTTACGACCGTCTCAGCGATCACCACGGGGAAAAGGTCCTCCATCGTGAAAGTGATCCGCACCTGCGCCCCGGCTGTTTGCTGTTCGGCATATACCCGAGAAAAAAGATAGCCACGAGCATGCAGTTCGTTTTCGAGCCGGGCAACCGTCCGCGTAACGATCTCCGGGTCGAACGGCACACCGGTCGCGATGTCCATCTCCGCTGCCAACTCTTCGTCGAGCCGTGGATCGCCGCTCTCGAACCCGACCCATGCGAGGACACTTCGCGGTCCTTCGTGCAGAGAAACATCGAGATACCGGAGATCTCCCTCCCTGACGAGCGCGACCCGATCAACCTTTGCCTGCAGGAATCCGCGTGATCGGTACACCGTTTCGAGATGGCGCGCTATCTCCTCCCGATAGGCCTCGGGTATCGCATAACGGCTCGCGGGGATGGTGACACGGTCGCGGTTGGTGCGTGCCAGCATCGTGATGCGCGTTCCGTCGGTATCACGGTATCCGCCGCCGAGAAGCGTGCGGTTCAAGACCGGATCGGGGAACTCCTCTTCCGCGAGGAGCCTCTCCACGAAGGCGAAAATCTCCCGTTCGATCTCATGCGGGTTTTCCTCCGAAAGGCCGGTGAACACCACCCCGTCAAGGAACCGGCGCGCTCCTTCCTCTATCGCGACGATCGTGATCGTTTCGTTTGCCTGCCGATCTTCGGTAACCGTGAGATTCACGCGGGCGTCCGGAAATCCCGACGCTTGATAGAAGCGGAGAAGGCGATCCGCCGTTCCTTCCCGATCATGGTGCCATTGTTCCCGTCGCGTCACCACCTCTCGGAGCGTGCTCTTGGAAAACGCGCTGTTCCCGCGGAACAAAAGACGATACCGTGCTCCGCGGCTTACCGTCATGATCACCGAACCGTCATCTTGTGCCGTCCGCTTTATAGAGACATCGAGGTAACCGCGATTCCGGTAGTACGCCTCGACACGGTCGCCCATTTCCCTCAACCGCTCGTCGGTGAGGGGCGAGAAGGCGTCGGAGAGGGTGAGCATATTCTCCAGTTCCCGTCTCTCCGAGGGCAACACCGTTCCTTCGACCGCGATCCGCGTAACACGGCGCCGATCTCCTTCCCGTACCGAAACGAACAGATCGGCGGTGGCGGGCGAAGTGCGGCGCACCTCGACGCTGACGGCGGCATCGAAGTATCCCTCACTGCGATAGGCGAAAACGATCTCTTCCCGGATACGATCGAGCGACAGTTCCGAGAAAGGAGCGTACCGGCGGAGGCCGCCGGCGAGTTTTATCCGGTTATCCGACAGCGCACGATTTCCGGAGATGACGATGTCTTCCACCAACAGGATCGGTTGAGCCGACACGGCGACGACTATGTGGTCGGGAGCGGAACCGGGCGCGACGGTTACCACTACCTGCTCGAAACGACCGGTGGCGTAGAGCAAACGCACGGTGCGTCTCACACCGCTTACCGACAACACATCGCCGGGGCGCATCTTGATGAGACGCCGGTACTCTTCGACCGGCACCGTGCTTTTCCACTCGATACGTTCTACAACCGCCGCCTGCGACATGGAAAAGAAAAGGAGCCATACCAAGAGGAACACCGTCCGCATGGTGTTACTCGAACAGGAAATTGAGCACGCAGTTCAAACCGACGCCGCCGTAATCGGCCTCGAGTTTGTTCTTGTATTTCCAGTCAAGCGAAAGGTCGAACAGGCCGCCGCGGTAGACGAGCCCGAACATCTGATCGGCCGGATCGGCCGGGTTCGACTCGACGGACATTATCAG
>CALITV010000128.1 GCA_938048925.1 uncultured bacterium
TATCCACGCGATCTGTTTCCCCCGCTCGATGAGGCGCTCCACGGTCTTTGGTTTGAAGAAGGGGAAAACCCGTTTCCCGAAACGTGCAAGGATCGCATCGAGGATGAAATAGAGAATAGTGAGAACGAGCAGTATCTTGAACGCCACGGCCAACCTCCCCTACTCCGGTTCTTCGGCACCGAGCACCGCGAGGAACGCCTCCTGCGGTATCTCGACCATGCCGAGTTGTTTCATCCGTTTCTTTCCCTCTTTCTGCTTTTCGAGCAGTTTGCGTTTGCGAGTGACATCGCCGCCGTAGCATTTTGCGAGAACATCTTTGCGAAATGCCTTGACCGTCTCGCGGGCGATTACTCGACTGCCGATCGCTGCCTGTATCGCCACTTCGTACATCTGGCGCGGTATCACCTTGCGCATCTTCTGGGTGAGCGCACGCCCTACCCGGTAGGCGGCCTCCTTGAAGACGATGACCGAAAGAGCGTCAACCGGCTCTCCGTTGATGAGGATATCGAGTTTTACGAGATCCGAGGGGAGATACTCTCGAAATTCATAGTCCATCGAGGCGAATCCACGGCTCAGCGACTTCATCTTGTCGTGGAAATCGTAGATTATCTCCGAAAGCGGCATCTCGTATTCTATCATGACGCGGTCAGGTGTCAGGTAACGGAGGTCGAGTTGGCGTCCCCGCCGATCTTGACAGAGTTTGACCAGAGCACCGATGTAAGCGGACGGTGTGTGAATATCGAGTTTGACGAAGGGTTCTTCTATCCGTTCGATGTGTTGCGGCGGCGGCAACCGGTCGGGGTTCTGGATGTAGAGTTCTTCTCCTTTGACGGTGATGACCTTGTAGGAGACCGACGGCGCGGTGGTGATAAGATCGAGATCGAATTCGCGTTCGAGCCGTTCGCGCACGATATCGAGATGGAGCATGCCGAGAAAGCCGCACCGAAAACCAAATCCGAGCGCCGTGGAGTTCTCTGGTTCGTAGGAAAAACTGCTGTCGTTGAGCGCCAGTTTCTCCATCGCCGTTTTGAGTTCTTCGTAACGAGCCGACTCCACGGGAAATATACCGCAGAAGACCATCTGTTTCATTCGTTTGAATCCGGCAAGCGGCTCTGGCGCCCGGCGCGCGGCGAGTGTCACCGTATCGCCGATCCGCACATCCTTGATGTTCTTGATGCCGGCGGCAAGAATGCCGACCTGTCCCGTCGCAAGTGTCGAAACCTTGGTCAGAGAAGGCACCTCTCGGCTGATGTCAATGAGTTCATATTCCTTTTCCTCGTGCATGAGAAAGATATGGTCACCTACCGTGAACGCGCCGTCGAAAACGCGCACGAGCAGCCGCACGCCGAGGTAGGGATCGAACCACGAATCGAAGATGAGCGCCCGCGTTTCGCCGGGAAGTCTCTCCTGCGGCGGAGGAAAGCGTTCGACGATCGCCGTCAAAAGATCGGGGACCCCCTGCCCTGTTTTCGCCGAAACGAGAAGGGCGTCAGAGGCGTCAAGACCGATGATCTCTTCGATCTCTTTTTTTACCCGATCTATCTCAGCGCTCGCGAGATCTATCTTGTTGATGACGGGAATAATCTCGAGGTTATGATCGAGCGCCATATAGACATTGGCGAGCGTTTGCGCCTCGACCCCTTGGGTGGCGTCCACTACGAGCAGTGCCCCTTCGCACGCCGACAAGGCACGACTTACTTCGTAGGCAAAATCAACATGGCCGGGGGTGTCTATGAGGTTAAGTTCGTACTTGTCGCCGTTGTAAGAATACGGAAGGGTTACGGCGCGTGCTTTGATGGTGATACCACGCTCCTTCTCGAGTTCCATGTCGTCGAGGAACTGGTCGCGTTTTTCGCGTTCCGATATGGCACCGGTCAGTTCGAGAAGCCGATCGGCAAGCGTTGATTTCCCGTGATCTATGTGAGCGATGATGCAGAAGTTGCGAATGTTTTTGGTCATCCTGTCAAAGCGCGGGTATCTTCCCCGTTCCGTTAGACCGCGGCGACTATAGCACGAGAAGAGCGAAAAGCAACTAAATCATCGAGCAGAAATGCCGGAGAATGGATGTCTTTTTCACGATTCATCGAGCGATTTTACTATGCCGGGCACGATGATGGTGACCCGCTGCTCGTCGAGCACTGCCCCGGAACCGGCATCTACAATGGAAATGATTGCAGTGAAAACTTGTGCGTGGTCGAGCGGTTCGGCACAGGTGTCGTTCTCGGCATGTACGGTAAAGGTGAGCGTCGAGCCGGCGACGAGCGGGTTCGAGGTGCCAGTCACGAAGTTCGTAAAACCGTTCTCGTCAGAGGCGCCGTTCAAGGAGGCCGGTGTCGCCGTCGGCGCACACTCGTCGCCGGGAGGCGGCAGGAACGCGAGCGCTTCGATCTTTTTCAGAAAACAAGCGGTGTCCATGGTGCCGATCTCGCCGTCGTCGTCAGGGCGCGCATAGACATCGAAAGCGGCGTATTTGACGAGCGCGTCAATGCCGTTCACGATGGCGGTGTCAAGCCCGTTGCCGTTTTCGTCGACGGTATAAAGCAAGGTCGTTCTGCCGGCGCCGGCACATGCAGGAACCGTGGCGCCGGTTGCTTCCGAAAGGGCGAAGAGTTGTGGCTCGGCAGTCGCGTTGTCGCACCCCCCCATGGAAAAAACGCTGATCACCTTTATCCCCTTCCCCTGCAGCGCCGCGAGGGCGGTGGCCGCGTCGCTGCCCCGATCGTGGCTCGGCGCATCGGTGATGTGAACCGCTATCGGGATCGCCGCATAACGCCATCCGCCGTTCGTCGCGAGGTGGTAGAGCGAAAAACTTCCCGCCTCGGGACAGTCGCCTCCGAACTCGGCGGTAAGACCGTTTACCGCGAGTTGTGCTGCCATGATGTCGCTCGTTGGATCGCAGATGATCAGGTTGGTCTCATCCTCGTCACGGAACTGGGCAACACCAAACGCGCTGTCGGTGACCCGCGCGCGGATCTGAGGTATGATGACGCTGGAGAGAGAATGTTTGAGGTTGTAGATCTCTCCGTCCATCGAGCCGGTGGTGTCTATGTTGAAGAAAATGTCTGCCTTTTGCACCGACGGGGTGAAGGTGAGAATGTCGGTCTTCTCGGGCCCCTGATAAGGGAGTTCGAAATAAAAATCTATGCCGGGGATGTCGGTGACGCCGTGAGTCGGGTCACAGACCTTCGACCCCACTGCCCGTTCGGCGAGGTCGCTGAATCCGTCGCCGTCAACATCGTCCCAGACGCGTCCATCGCGCTGGAGATTGGGGCAGATGACCTCTTGGTCGTCGGGCAACCCGTCGCCGTCCGCATCGAGATCGAGAAAATCGTAGTGGCCGTCGCCGTCGGTGTCGGCCGGTTCGGTCGCATAGTCATGCGGCGCTTTACAATCGGGGTATCCGTCAACATCGGTGTCGCGGAATATCTTCCCGTATTTCTCGATGCAATCGGGGATACCGTCAGCGTCGCTGTCGTGGTCGAGATAGTTCGGTATGGTATCGCCGTCGGCGTCCTTCATTCCTTCGTATAAATCGAGTATCCCGTCATTGTCCGCATCGTCGTCGCGGTAGTCGGGGGTGCCGTCGCCGTCGCTGTCGACCGGGCTTGTCGGATCGGATCCCGCTTCGAGTGAATCGGAGATGCCGTCATTGTCCGAATCGAGGTCCCGGTAGTCGGGAACACCGTCGCCGTCGGTGTCGCGGCAGGGCAGTTCGGGACATTCGACCGCATCGGGGATACCGTCACCATCCGAATCGAGATCGAGATAGTCGGGTATTCCGTCGTGGTCGGTGTCCACCGCGACCCCGTTCGGTTTCTCCACGCTGTCGGGGATGCCGTCGCCGTCGCTGTCGCCCGCGATCGGCGCATCGTCGTCAATAGCGGGCGCATCCTCGTCACTGGCGCTGTTTTCTTCGGAGAGATCGTCTTCGTCCTCACCGGCACCTTCCCCATTTTCTTTTTCGGGAAGACCCGCCTCGAGATCGCCAACGGTTTCCTCTCCGTCGGGCAATACGGTATGATCACCGCCGCTCGATACCTTCTTGTCTTCGCAGGAGGCTGTCCCCAGCAACAGAATCACAAGGAGGGCAAGCGTTGCTCGTTTCATAGGAATCCCCCTCGTTAGGTTAGGGCAGCATAATGACCCGCCGCAACCACGCGTCGGCGAGGGTCGTCGGGTTGTAGTCCCAAATCCACATCGGTTCGTTGCCGGGCACCGCATCTTCATAGTACGGGAGGAACTCACAGGGACAACGAGAACAGCCGCACGCGGTGCTCGTCCACGGGTAGGCACCGAGGTTACCCCACTTTTCGAGGGGGGTGGTCCCTTTTATCCCGGCCCTGATACCCGGCCCCCAGTTGCTGTCGTCGAACCACTTGTCACACCAACTGGCATTCGGCCCCTGCTGCACGGTTGGGAAGTACCGCCATTCGGTACCGAACCATTCGGGGTCGGCAGGTGTATAGGCAATGCCATCGGCGGGTGGCATGACGCCGTCGGTAATATAGAGGGCACCGTTGACCGTTATCGTCGCCATGAAGGCCGAGATAACCATGCCGGTGTCTATGCCATGGACCCCGACCGAATTCATGCCCGACTCCATAACGACCGTGTAGGTGTCGGCGCGGGTCCAGTTGCCGTAGTAGGCGCCCAATGGTAGCACCTTTTTGCCGTTCACACAGAGATCAACCAGTTGGTCATCCACGGTGATGACGATAGTGGCGCGATATTCCTTCCGGTTGTCGCAGTCGTAGTCAACCCCTTCTTGGTGCACCGTCGAACCGGGGTAGATGTTGGAATCGTTGTCGTCACAGTCTCCCATCCCATTTGGACAGACCGGCGTTTGGCCGTAGACGGGCATCGTGATATCGCACCATCCGTCGCCGTCATCGTCGCACCCCTCATCAATCGTCCCTTCACCGGTATTATCAACGCCGTCACATATCTCGATTGGCGGCACGGCATCGGTGTCGGGCAGTTCACCATCGCTGTCGAGCGCTTCGAGGATACACG
>CALITV010000129.1 GCA_938048925.1 uncultured bacterium
CCGAATGTCGGCGAGCGCTATGTTCTTTTCCTTGACCGCCATGTCGAGCCGCTGTTCTTACCACTACCACTTGAAATGCGCAAACGCCTTATTCGCCTCGGCCATCTTATGGGTCTCGTCCATCTTCTTGAACGCGTTACCCCGTTTGTTGTATGCGTCGTCGAGTTCCGCAGCGAGTTTTTCCATCATCCCCTTTTCCGAACGGGCGCGGGCCGCGGAGATTATCCACTTCATGCCGATCGACTGGCTCTTTTCAAGGGTGACCTCCATCGGGACTTGATAGTTCGCTCCCCCGATGCGGGTTGATTTAACCATGACCTTGGGGCGCACATTCTCGAGCGCGCGGCGGAACATTTCGATCGGACCGTCGCTTTTCCCCTTCGCCGCTTTCTCGATCGCATCGTACACGATCCGCTCAGCGACCGATTTCTTTCCTTCCCACATCACCTTATTAATGAACTTCTGAATGAGCACCTCGCCGTATTTCGGGTCGGGAAGGATTTCCTTACGAGTCACGAACGCTTTCCTCGGCATATCGTCCTCCCTTGTTACTTAGGCCGTTTGGCGCCGTACTTGGAGCGCCCCTGACGCCGCCCTTCCACTCCGGCGGTATCGTGAACGCCGCGGATGATATGATAGCGGACACCCGGAAGATCCTTGACGCGTCCGCCCCTCACGAGGACAACGCTGTGTTCCTGTAAGTTATGCCCTTCGCCGGGGATGTAACAGGTGACTTCGAATCCGCTCGTCAAGCGGACACGCGCAACTTTCCGAAGCGCCGAATTGGGCTTCTTCGGCGTCGTCGTATAGACGCGGACACACACCCCCTTGCGTTGCGGACACGAAGCGAGCGCTGGCGATTTGCTCTTGTAACGCGCCGCCTCTCGGCCTTTTCTGACCAACTGATTGATCGTCGGCATCCTTGTTTCTCCCCTGTTCTCCTGTTATCGATTGCATAAAAACAAAAACGGGGGCGATTGTAACGGCGGGTCATCAGGTGTCAAAAATTTTTCCTCGGAGTCACATAACATGCTGTAAAAACAGTAAAAAAAGAGCGGCGCATGGCGCCGCTCTCGAAAGAGAAAACTCCTTTTTCGATCAGCCGTCTATTTTTCCCGGCTCCGACATAGACGCGTTTTTCTGCTCCGTATCGCCGGTTCCGGGCATCTCCTCCACAGGTACTGCCTCATACGATGCCTCATTGTAGCGCGGGAATCCGGTACCGGCAGGTATCCGCTTGCCGATGATGATGTTTTCCTTGAGGCCGCGCAGGATATCGGTCTTCTTTTCGATACTCGCGTTGGCAAGCACCTTGGTGGTCTCTTGGAACGAAGCGGCCGAGATGAAACTTTCGGTGTTGAGAGAGGCCTTCGTGATGCCAAGAAGCGCCGTCTCCCATTTTGCCGGCTCCTTCCCTTCCTTGACGGCATTGCCGTTGACCGTATCGAGAATCTCTTTCTCCACAAGTTCGCCTTTCATTAGGAAAGTGTCGCCCGAATCGACGATGCGGACTTTCCGGAGCATCTGGCGCACGATGATCTCGATGTGTTTGTCGTTGATGGGGACGCCCTGCAGTTTGTAGATTTTCTGCACCTCCTGCACGAGGAACTTCGCCACCTCGGTCTCCCCCTTGATACGGAGGATATCGTGCGGATCTATCGCGCCGTCTATGAGTGGTTCGCCCGCCTCGACGAAATCACCGTCGTGCACATTAATGTGCTTTTCCTTCGGCACGAGATAGATGCGCTCTTCCCCCTCGTCGGGAGTGACGGTGATCATCGTCTTGTTCTTAAGCCCCTTCGTGTCGGTGGTGATGGTGATGCGCCCATCTATCTCGGTGACGACCGCAGGAGCCTTCGGGTGCCGCGCTTCGAAGAGGTCTGAGACGCGAGGAAGACCGCCGGTGATGTCCTTGGTCTTGCGGGCTTCGCGGGGGACCTTCGCAAGAACGGTGCCTTTGACGACTTCGTCGCCGTCCTTCACCTCGATATAGGCGTTGAGCGGCAAATGGTAGATCGCTTCGCCGCGATCTATTTTCTTTGCTTTCTTCTTTGCCGCATCGGTGATGAGTATCTTAGGCGACTTGCGCGGGTCGCGGGAACTGATGACCACCGTCTGGGAAAGGCCGGTCCGTGTATCAACCTCTTCGCGGACCGTGACGCCGGGCTCGATATCTTCGAATTTCACCACGCCGTCGGCTTCGGCGATGAAGGGGGTATTGTAAGGATCCCACTCGGCGAGGATCTGGCCCTCTTTCACCTTTTCTCCTTCATTGACGAACAAAGTGGTACCGTAACTTACCGGATACTTCTCGCGTTCGCGGCCTTTTTCGTCGGTTATCACGATCCTGCCATTGCGGTTCATGACGACATAGCGTCCTTCTTCGCGGATCTGCGCCGCAGTCGGTTTTTCTCCCGGATGTTTGTCGAGTAGTTTGATGTCCTTGAAACGGACGAGGCCGCTCCGTTTCGCCTCGTGCGAGGAGCGTTCCGTGGTGCGCGATGCGACGCCGCCGACATGGAAGGTGCGCATGGTGAGCTGTGTTCCCGGCTCGCCGATGGATTGGGCAGCGATGTAGCCGACCGCCTCTCCGACATTGATGAGGTGACCGCGGGAGAGATCACGTCCGTAGCACTTCGCGCAGACGCCATACTTCGACCGGCAGGTGAGAACGGAACGAATGTACACCGCATCTATGCCGAGCGCCACGATCTTGTCGGCCTTTTCTTCGTCTATCGTCTCGCCCGACTCGACGACGATCTCGCCCGTTTCGGGGTCCTCGACATCGTCCATGGCGACCCGTCCGAGGATACGCTCCCGGAGCGGCGAGATGATCTCGCCCGAATCGTTGAGGAGCGCTTCGGTCCAGATGCCCATCGTCGTGCCGCAATCTTCCTCGACCACGACCACATCCTGCGCAATGTCCACGAGTCGCCGCGTGAGGTAACCCGAGTTCGCGGTCTTGAGCGCCGTATCGGCCGATCCCTTGCGGGCGCCGTGCGTCGAGATGAAGTAATCGAGCGAGTCGAGTCCTTCCTTGAAGTTCGCGAGAATCGGTGTTTCGATGATCTCGCCCGACGGCTTCGCCATGAGACCGCGCATGCCGCCGAGTTGGCGGATCTGGTCTTTGCTGCCGCGCGCCTTCGAGTCGGCCATCACATAGATGGGGTTGTCCGAAGGTACCGTTACCCGCCCCCACATCTTGTGGTCGGTCTCTTTTTCCTTCAGTTCCTCCATCATCTTCGCCGTGACCCGTTCGTTGGCGCGCTCCCAAAGGTCAACGATCTGGTTGTACCTCTCGCCTTTGCTGAGACGGCCGCTCTGATAGTGCTCTTCGATCTCGCGGATCTCCTTTTCGGTCTCGGCGATAATATCCCACTTCTCGGCGGGAACCTTTATGTCGGAAAGAGAGATGGAGTAGGCCGCTTTCGTCGAGAACTCGTAGCCGAGATTCTTGAGTTTGTCGGCGAAGATGACGGTCGCTTTGCCGCCAGCTCTTCGATAACTCGTGTCAAGGATGTCCGACCAGTTGCTCTTTTTGAACTGCCGGTTGACGGTGTCGAAGCCGAGTTCACGCGGCGTGAATTGCCAGAGAAGCACCCGCCCCGGCGTGGTCCGATATATCTTGTCATCAATCCGAACGAAGATCATAGACTGCCATTCGACTACGCCGGCATCGCGTGCCATGAGCACTTCTTTCTCCGAGTAGAAATACTTGCCTTCCCCCTTCGCGTAAGGGCGCTCGGTGGTGAGATAATAGAGACCGAGGACGATGTCCTGCGACGGCACGATGATCGGCGCTCCCGATGCAGGAGAAAGAATGTTATTGGTCGACATCATGAGAACCCGCGCTTCCAACTGCGCTTCGATCGAGAGAGGGACATGGACCGCCATCTGATCACCGTCGAAGTCGGCGTTGAACGCCGTACAGACGAGAGGATGAAGGCGGATGGCCTTCGATTCGATGAGGATCGGCTCGAAGGCCTGTATGCCGAGGCGATGGAGCGTCGGAGCGCGGTTGAGGAGAACGGGGTGCTCGCGCACCACATCCTCGAGGATCTCCCATACCACATCCTCTCCCGCCTCGACCATCTGTTTGGCCCCCTTGACGGTGCTCACCAGATTGCGTTCCTGCAATTTGTTGTAGATGAACGGCTTGAAAAGTTCGAGCGCCATGACCTTCGGTAAACCGCACTGGTGCAATTTGAGTTCGGGCCCGATGGTGATGACCGAACGGCCCGAGTAATCCACCCGCTTACCGAGCAGATTCTGACGGAAGCGCCCCTGTTTACCGCGCAACATGTCGGAGAGCGATTTATACGGCCGTCCGCTCGGACTTTGGATCGGGCGGTGAACCTTCGTGTTGTCGAACAAGGCGTCCACCGCCTCCTGCAACATCCGCTTCTCATTCTTGATGATGACATCGGGGGCTCCGAGGTCCATCAACTTTCGGAGACGATTGTTCCGATTGATGACGCGGCGATACAGATCGTTGAGATCGCTCGTCGCGAACCGGCCGCCGTCGAGCGGCACCAGTGGTCGCAGATCGGGCGGGAGCACCGGCAAAATGGTAAGGACCATGTTTTGCGGTTTCACGCCGGAACGAACGAACTTGTTGATGACATTGATCCGTTTCTGCAGTTTGGTGACGAGACTCTTGTCGTGGCTTTGGGCCATCGTCTGCTCGAGATCCGCCTTGACCGCGATAAGATCCATTTCCTCGAGCAGTTTGCGCACGGGAGCCGCTCCGGTTTCGGCGACGATTTGTTCGGGACCGAATTTTTCGAGGATTTCGTGATAGGCTTCCTCATCAAGATAGTCGCCCTTCTTCACGCCGGGCACCTTCGATTCGAGCACGAGATATCCTTCGCAGTAGATGACCGAGTTGAGGTGGTTATTGGTGATGCCGAGCACCGTGCTGAGATAGAATGGGGATGTTTTCACATACCAGATGTGGGCGACCGGCGAGGCCAACGTGATGTGCCCCATCCGTTCGCGGCGTACCTTCGACTCGATGACCTCGACACCGCACTTTTCGCAGACCATCCCTTTGTACTTCATCCGCTTGTATTTCCCGCACAGGCACTCGAAGTCACTCACCGGCCCGAATATCTTGGCGCAGAAGAGTCCGTCCTTTTCCGGCTTAAAGGTGCGGTGGTTGAGCGTTTCTGGTTTCTTCACCTCGCCGTAGGACCACTCGAGGATCTTCTCGGGCGACGCGAGAGAGACTTCTATCGCCTTGAAATCGAAACTGCTCTTCGGTTTCTCGAAGATCTTGAAAACATCCTTCACCACGGCGCCCTCCTATGCCTGTTGACTTTCTTCCACCAGAGAGACATCGAGGCAGAGGCTCTGCATCTCCTTGACGAGCACCGAGAACGAGGCAGGAACGCCGATCTCGTACTTGTGCTTGCCGCGGACTATCGATTCGTAGAGTCTCTTGCGCCCTTCCACATCGTCCGATTTTACCGTCAGGAATTCCTGAAGCGTGTAAGCCGCGCCATAGGCACCGAGCGCCCACACCTCCATCTCTCCGAGACGCTGCCCCCCGAACTGCGCCTTACCGCCGAGCGGCTGCTGGGTGACGAGCGAGTAGGGGCCGGTGCTGCGGGCATGGACCTTCTCGTCAACGAGATGATGGAGTTTCAGGAAATACATGACTCCGACCGTGACATCCGATTCGAACGGCTCTCCGGTGCGTCCGTCGAAGAGCGTCACCTTGCCGTCGAGCGGCTGCCCGGCATAGGCGAGGAAATCCTGCACATCCTTTTCTTTTGCGCCGTCGAACACCGGCGATGCCATGTAGAGGCCTCCCTTCATCGAGCGGATGAACGAGCACAAATCATCGTCGTCGGCCTCGTCAATGAGATGTGCCGTCGCCGGGCTCGGTTCGAGGATTTTCTTGAGTTCCTCTTTGAGTTTTTTACTCGACCAGTTCTGGTCGAGATATTCGTTTATCTTCTCCCCTATGCGTCGTCCTGCAAGACCAAGGTGCACCTCGAGGATCTGCCCGATGTTCATACGGGAAGGAACACCGAGCGGGTTGAGAACGATGTCTACTGTTCGACCGTTGTCAAGATAGGGCATATCCTCGTCAGGGAGGAGCAGTGACACGACGCCCTTGTTACCGTGGCGTCCCGACATCTTGTCTCCCACCGAGAGTTTTCGTTTGATCGCGACGAACACTTTGACCGACTTGATGACCCCGGGGGCGAGATCATCGTTTTTCGTTACCTGCCGCATCTTGCCGTCGTATATCTTTTTCACCGTCTCGATCTTCCGGCGCGCGGCCAACAGCAACTCTTTCACCTTCTTCATAGTCGTCCGGTCGGAAACACTCACCCGATCGAGATAGGCATCGGGAACTCTTTTCAGTGCCTCCTCGGTCAATTTTTCCCCCTTTTTCAAGAGCGATTGGCCTTTTTCGTGAGCCAGCGCCGCATCGGTCGTTTTGCCGGCAAGAAGATTACGCACGATCTCGTTCGCGCAACTCTCTATGATGCGCACTTCGTCGTCGCGGTCGCGCTTGAGGATGTCGAGTTGCGTCTTCTCCTGCTCCTTCATGCGGTTGTCCTTTTTGGTCCCCTTGCGGGCGAAGATGCGCGTGTCTATCACCACGCCTTCGACCCCCGGCGGCACATAGAGAGAACTGTCCTTCACATCCCCCGCCTTCTCTCCGAAGATGGCGCGCAGCAATTTTTCCTCGGGTGAAAGCACCGTGTCGCCTTTGGGTGTGACCTTTCCGACAAGAATGTCTCCGGCGCGTACCTTTTGCCCGATACGGATAACGCCCGACTCATCGAGTTTCCGAAGCGCCTCGTCAGGAGCGTTCGGGATATCGGCCGTTATCTCTTCGGGACCGCGTTTGGTGTCACGCGCTTCGCAGACAAACTCCTCGATATGGATCGAAGTAAAGGTGTCCTCTCGCAGGAGCCGCTCGTTGACCAATATGGAATCCTCGAAGTTGTAGCCGCCCCACGGCATGAAGGCGATAAGCACATTGCGCCCGAGCGCCAACTCGCCCCGGTCTATTGCCGGGCCATCGGCGATCACATCGCCGGCGCGAACACGATCGCCGACATTCACAAGAGGACGCTGGTCAATATCGGTGTTCTGATTCGAACGGCGGTGTTTGATGAGGTTGTAGATGTCCACATCCACCGTGCCATCGCTCTCCTTCTCGTCAACCCGCACCACGATGCGGGTCGTGTCCACCTTGGCAACGACGCCGCTCCGCTTCGCATAAATGGCATATCCCGAATCACGGGCTACGAACGACTCGAGGCCCGACCCGACGAGCGGCGCCTCGGCGCGTATGAGCGGCACCGCCTGGCGCTGCATGTTGGAACCCATGAGGGCGCGGTTGGCGTCGTCATGCTCGAGGAAGGGAATGAGCGCCGCCGAAACCGAGACGATCTGTAGGGGAACAAGGTCCATGAGCGTCACCTGATCCCGCGGGAGGCGCACTACATCACCCTTCTCACGGGCACTTACTATCTCGTCGATGATATTCCCGTTCTTGTCCACCCCGACAGAAGCGGGGACGATGCGATGCGCTTCTTCTTCTATGGCGTCGAGGTACACGATTTTATTGGTGACTTTTCCCTTTTCGACTACCCGATAGGGGGTTTCGATATATCCGAACTCATCTATCCGCGCGAATGTCGTGAGAGAAACGATGAGGCCAACATTCGGCCCTTCGGGTGTCTCGACCGGACAGATGCGGCCGTAGTGGGTCTTGTGGACATCGCGAACCTCGAAACTGGCATGCTCGCGGGCAAGGCCTCCGGGACCGAGCGCCGAAAGGCGCCGCTTGTGAGTCATCTCGGCGAGGAGATTGGTCTGGTCCATGAACTGCGACAATTGGCCGCCTGCAAAGAACTCCTTGAGCACCGCCATTACCTGTTTGTAACTGATGACCTCGTAGGGTGTGAGCGTTTCGATGGCCGAGCCGGCCAACTTCTCCTTGATGCTGTGCGCCATGCGGAGAAGCCCCGTCTTGAACTGGTCTTCGAGCAGTTCGCCCACTAGTCTGACCCGGCGGTTACCGAGGTGATCTATGTCGTCCACGACACCGCGGCCGTCACTGAGATTGAGCAGGTACATGACGGTGTTGAGGACATCCTCCTTGCGGAGACGGCGCTCGGTGAGCGGGATATTCTCGCCGAATTTATAGTTCATCCGCAGGCGCCCCACGGCGCTGAGATCGTAGTTCTCGGCATTGAGGAACAGGTTACGGAAATAGTTCTCGGCGACATCGAGGGTCACCGGATTGGCCGGCACCATGATCTTGTAGATCTCGATGAGGGCATCCTCGCGCGAGGTTGTCTTGTCTATCCGTAAGGTATCGGACAGGTGGGACGAATACTTGAGGTTCTCGATGTAGATGGTCTCGATGTGTCCGTCGCTCCGCTTGACGATCTCATCGAACAGCGCCGCGGTGATCTCGTCATTCACCTGCGCGATGAGCGCCCCGTTCTTGTCGAAAACCGGCTTGTAGAGCCGCTTGCCGATGAGATACGACGGAGGGACCTCGATACGGGAGATGCCGGCTTTCTTGAACCGTGCAAGCACCGCCGAGGAAAAATTCTTTCCCTCCTGTGCGATGACATTCCCCGCCTTGTCGGTGACGGTAGCCGGAACCCGTTGTTCTCTCAAGTTCTCGCCATCACTTTCGACATCGAGCTTCTTGTACACACCTTCTTTCCCTATCTCGAACCGCTCGGGGAAATAGTATTTACCGACGATTTCCTCCTTGGTGAAGCCCCATGCCTTGAGAAATATCGTCGCGGGGAACTTCCTCTTGCGGTCTATCTTGACATACAGCAGATTCTTGGCATCGAACTCGAAATCGAGCCACGCACCGTGGTACGGGATGAGACGAGCCATGAACACATCGTTGCCCGCCGCCGAGCGCATCTTGTCGTAATCGAAGAAGGTGCCGGGGGAACGGTGCAACTGATTGACGATGACCCGTTCGGTCCCGTTTATGATGAATGTCCCCCACTCGGTCATGTAGGGAATGGTTCCGAAGTGGATGTCCTGTTCCTTGATGTCGTTGAGCCCTTTTCGACGACCATCTTGGTCTATCTCGTAGGAGGCAAGAGCCACCTTTATCTTGATCGGGACCTCATAGGTGGTTCCTCGCAGTTTGCACTCCTCCACATCGTAGAGCGGCTCGCCGAGGGTATAACCGCCGTAAGTCAGTTCTATCGCGTTATTGAAACTCGCAATAGGGAACACCGCCCTAAAGGCCGCCTCGAGTCCGGTGTTGGTACGCTCGGAAGGCTCGACATCCTTTTGGAGGAATTGGACAAATGACTGTTTCTGCACCTGCAGGAGATCGGGTATCTCCTTCACGAAACGCGTCACCTTGCCGAACCACCGCCGCGCCCTGAAATTACTTTGACCGAGAATACCCATCGTGACCTCTCACCTGTTTGTTGACCACAGAGGACATCCTTCTACGCCCTATAAAAAGCAAGCGGGACGGCGACATGGCCGCCCTCTCCTGCACACCGATGAAAACTGTCAAGCGGCACCCGGATCCTTTTACTTGATCTCGATCTCGGCGCCGACAGCCACCAGTTTCTCCTTTATTTTGTTCGCTTCTTCCTTCGACACCGCCTCTTTTATCGTCTTGGGAGCACCCTCGACGAGGTCCTTTGCCTCCTTGAGACCGAGGTTGGTGAGCGCACGGATCTCCTTGATGACCTCGAGTTTCTTGGCGCCGGCCGACTTGAGGATCACTTCGAATTCGGTTTTTTCCTCCGCCGCCGGGGCCGCCGCGCCGCCTGCTGCCGGGGCCGCCGCAACGGCGACCGGGGCCGCCGCACTCACGCCCAGTTCGTTCTCGAGTTCCTTGATGAGTTCGGCAAGCTCGAGGACC
>CALITV010000130.1 GCA_938048925.1 uncultured bacterium
ATGTGAAGGAGGGGAGCGTTCTTACCGCGGCACCTCGCTTTGCCTACCGCCGGATGCTCGGCATCAAGCCACCTTTTGTAATACTCTTTGCCGAACTCGTGCTTAGAAAAGACACCGTCGCGCAGGTAAAGAAGCGGGTCGCGCGGTATGCGAAGAAGCGTCTTGTGATACCATATCCTTCCGCTGGATCTCTCTTCAAGAACCCCGATGGCGCGACAGCAGGAGAACTGCTCGATACGGCGGGGTGCAAAGGGCTTTCGACGGGCGACGCGGCGCTCTATGAAAAGCATGCGAACATCGTGATAAACCGTGGCGATGCCGCCTATGGCGATTTCGTCGCGCTCCGTGATGAAGCAGCGGAGCGGGTATATCGCGCCTGCGGAGTCCGACTCGAACCGGAGGTGAAATTTTGGGAATGAAGAGAAACCGGAAGACGCTGACCAAAGACACCCACATCGCGGTGGTTATGGGCGGCCTGTCTGATGAGCGTGATATCAGCCTGCAGAGTGGAACGCTCGTAGCCGAGGCGCTCGAGAGGGGAGGATACCGGCGGGTTACGCGGATAGACATGGGACGCGACATATCTGTCGTTTTGCAGCAGGTGCGACCCGATGTCGTCTTCAACGCTCTGCACGGCACTTACGGCGAAGACGGTTGCATCCAAGGACTGCTCAACATCCTCGGTATCCCTTATACCGGCTCGGGCGTCGCTGCGTCTGCGGTCGGGATGGATAAGATACTTGCCAAGATGGTGATGCGTCACATCGGGATACCGGTGGCGAACGATATTGTGGTCACCGCTTCAGCGGGACTCGCGGCGCCGATGCCCTATCCCTTTGTCTTCAAGGAACCGGAGAACGGATCGAGCAAAGGAGTTTTCGTCGTGCAGAAAGCGGCGCAGTGGCGCGCGGCGCTGAAGAAGGTCTCCGGCCGGCGTATGCTCGTCGAGGAATATGTGAAGGGGCGAGAGATCACGGTTGCGGTGCTCGGCGACGAGGTGCTCGGCGATGTCGAGGTCGTTCCGGCGAATGAATTCTATGATTACGAGGCGAAGTATTTCGACGAGCGAACCCGCTATATCCCCGATCCCGACTACGATTCGACGATGCGCGAAGCGATGCGGCGTTATGCGCTCGACCTGCACCGGGCGCTCGGTTGTCGCGGTACGACGCGGAGCGATTTCATCGTGGCGCACGACCGTTTCGTCATGCTCGAAATAAACACGCTTCCCGGTATGACGAGTCACTCGCTCGTGCCGATGGCGGCGGCGCGGCGCGGGATCTCGTATCTGCGACTCATCGAACGACTGCTTGCGGAGGCGCTTGCAGGATGAGACGCGTTCTCTCGTTCACGACATCGTGCGGACTCGTAGCGCTCACCTACCTGACCGTTGTGCTCGTTTCCGCTTGCTTCGTGGGGCTCGAGCGTCTCTCGGCGGCGATCCATGACAGCGACTACTTCGCCGTCATGCCTGAGCGGGTGAGCATCGAAGGGGCCTCGCGTCTCTGTCGGTCGGAGATACTACTCCTTGCCGGGCTCGACCGGCGTGTGAGTTGGTTCGACATAAACGAGCATCGCATAGAACTGTTCATCAGGACGAACGGCTGGATAAAACGGTGTGTGGTGAACGCGGTGTTCCCGAACAAGGTGCGGATATTCATCGAGGAGTACGAGCCGGCTATCGTTGTCTATCGCCGAGAAACGCGCGGCGAAAAAGGGGAAGCGCTGTATGCGATGTGGTTCGCCGATCGAGAGGGGACGGTTTTCAAAAAGACCTTCCCCGGCGAACATCGCGGTGACCTGCCGCTTTTCTTCGTTGAGAACGATGCGATCCCCGGCAGGCAGCGAGAGATCGTCGAAAGGGCGATCGAGATTGCGGACGAATGGAAGAAGCACCGTAATTTGTGCGTGCTTCGGAGCGTTTCCTATGATGCGTTCGAAGGCTTTTCTCTCGAATGTGAATTTCCACGTCGTCATCGTTCCGCGGTGCTCTTAGGAGAGGTCGAAGGGAAAAATGCGGTCGCTCAGCGGAGCGAACTGTTCCGCCGGGCGGCCGACGGGCTTCTTGCCAAGCGTCTGTTCGCAGGAGAGTATTTGTTCGAGGGACGCGGCGGCGATACGACGCTTGTTACCGGAAAATTGGTGCAACACAGAGATTAGGAGCATATCATGGCGAAAAAGGAGAATTTTGTTACGGCGCTCGATGTCGGGACCGGTAAGGTAACGGCGCTCGTCGCAACCGTCTCTCCCGAGGGGAAGGTTCAATTCGTGGGCAAAGGAGTGGCGCGCAATCCTGACGGCGTTATCGGTGGCAATGTGGTCAATATGGAGGCGACGACCCGCGCCATCAACGAGGCGATCACCGAAGCCGACAAAATCTGCGATGCGCATGTCAAGTCGGTGATCCTCGGCCTTTCGGGAGACCATATCTCATCGGTCAACAGCCACGGAGTTGTGAAAATACGCGGCCGCGAGGTGGCGCAAAGCGACATCGAACGAGTGATCGAACAAGCGAAGGACATCAACCTTTCGGCTGATCGCAGTATCGTCAACTGGGAGATAGGCGAGTTCGTCGTTGATGATCAAAACGGTATCAAGAAGCCGAACGGAATGGCGGGACGCCGCCTCGAGGTCAAGATACATGTTGTCACTGCGTCGGTTGCTATGATGCAGAATCTTGTCCGCAGTGTGACGAACGCCGGCGTTCAGGTGGAATCGGTGGTCG
>CALITV010000131.1 GCA_938048925.1 uncultured bacterium
GAAAACGGTTCTTTTGTTCGGCCATAGCGTTTCTCTCCTCCGTCACGGATATCGGTTCCCGGCCGTATCGAAAGACATGATGACAACAAAATCGCGCACTGTCAACTCGTAGAGCGCCTCGGGACCGAGATCATCGTAACCTATCGTCTTCATTGATGTCACCCGTTTCCCATAGAAGGCACCGGCGCCGCCAAGCGCTTGCAGATAACAGATGTTTCCCTCACGCAGGGCCCGGAGTGCGCTTTCGTCGAGCGGCCCCTTTCCGATGATCGCGACGACACCGAAGTCGGAGAGAAGCGGCAGATAGGCCGCAAGCCGGCGGCTCGTTGTCGGCCCGATGGAACCTCGGCCCTCCTCGAACCCCGGCGTCGGCCCCGCGAAAAGGACGATGCGGCCCGTGAGGTCAATCGGCGACGGCTCGTTCCTTTCCTTCAGATCCGCCAGACGCATAAGCGTGCGGTCGCGCAGGGCGACGATACCTCCCTCGAGCGCGACGAGCGTCCCCGCAGGAATGGCTCGCAATGCGGCGATGTCGGCGCAAGAGATCGCGTTCACAGCGTCACCGTCCCTCGTCGGAAACTGTGGCAATTCAGGAGCACCGCGACCGGCAACATCGAAATATGGGTCGGCGCCGTTCGCGTAAAGATGGCTCTCACCGGCCGTGCGCCCGGAAAACCGAGGATACCGTAACCGATATCCGGCAGACGCGCCATGATAAGTTCGCGCAGTCCCGGATCATCGTCGCGGTCGAAGAGGAGCGCTTCCTCGGCGAGCGAAGCGACCGATGAGAAAGAGCCACCGACGCCGACGCCGACGACATACGGTGGACAACCGGCGCCGCCTGCATCGCGTAGGACGGAGAACACAAACTCGGCAACCCCCCGACGCCCCGCCGACGGGGGAAGCATCGCGACCCGCGAAACATTCTCCGAGCCGCCCCCTTTCGCGAACGCCGTGAACTCGAGATCGGCGCCGTCGGTTTCCTCGACGTGAACGACGGCGGGGGTGTTATCGCCGGTGTTCTTCCGCTCGAATGGGTCGCCGACCATCGAAGAGCGAAGCCCGCCCTCTCGATAGGCGCGGCGAACCGCCTCGTCAAGAAGCGGCTGGAGCGTGCTCGCCCCCGAGAAGGTGGCGAACTTTCCTTTCCTCACATAGAGGTGAACCGTTCCGCAGTCCTGACAGAGCGGACGCCCCTCCTCGCGGGCGACACGAAGGTTCTCGTCGAGAATGCGGGCGCACTCCCCTTCGACGCCGGTCATGCCGGCCTCGCAGAAGGTGACGCCGCGCAGGGAGGGCGGGTCGGTATTGATATCGCGCAGCAATCGCTCGAGCGCCGAGACGATCGCCTCGCCGTCAATGATTCTCATGCCCGCAGTATTGGCACCGACCGGCGCCGAAGTCAAGTCGGCATCCCCGCCACTTGACCCGCGGGCAGAGGTGCTTATCGAAAAATCCGTGAAATGTTTGGTGAACGATAAGTAACCGTTGGGACAAAAGGAGGTGTGTCATGTCGCTCATCAGAAAGTATGAAGACCGTGAACGGAACCCGATCAGCCGGTATTACGGCGGGCTTTTCGGCGACCTGTTCAGCGATCTGTTCGACAACGCCTTTGCGACGAGGACCGGCGAGGTGTGGCCGCGGGTGGACATCGAGGAGACCGACGACGCCTACCTCATCAAGGCCGAACTGCCGGGGATGAAAAAGGAGGATGTCGCGGTCGAGATCCGCAACAATGTTCTTTCCATCTCGGGCGAACGGAAGGAGACCCGCGAGGAGAAGAGCAAGAATGTCCACCGACGCGAAAGTTTCGTCGGCAGTTTCTGTCGCAACTTCTCGCTTCCCGAACAGGTGTCGGTCGAGAAGGTGGACGCCGAGTTCAAGGATGGCGTGCTCCGGCTCACGATCCCGAAGAGCGAGGAACGCAAGCCGCGCAAGATCGCCATCAAGTAACGGCAACAGACCGGTGTTCGGAAGACGCCCCCGCCCCGGCGGGGGCATCTTTTCTCAATCGTTTCCGAGATAGGCGGCGTAACGGTAGGCGGTACCGTCCTTTTCAATGAGGAATGCCGGCTCTCCCGCGTGGAAAACGGCATTCGGCCCCTCGAGGAGGTTGAGACCGAGCGACCGGATGTCGGCACCGTTGCGCAGGCGCCAATAGATGGTGTCGCCGACCGTTATCCATGGGAAGGTGCGCAGGAAATCTGCGACGCTCATCGTGGCTCGAGCGACCTTCTCGGGAGCGCTTCGTATCTCGCCGAGGCGCACTGCGTTCTCTATGGTGAACGGGCCGACCGCCTCGCGGGTGAGGTTGACGAGTACCGCTCCAGTGCCGGCGACCGCTCCGATGTCGCGGACAAGAGAGCGGATGTAGGTCCCCTTCGAGCACTCGACGACGAAGGCGACCCGGGTCCGCTCCTCCGGGGTGAGCATCAGATGGTAAATCTCTACCTCCTTGGGCGGCAGATCTACCTTCTCGCCGCGGCGCGCCTTTGCGTAGGATCGGACGCCGCCGATCCTGACCGCCGAATAATCGGGCGGTATCTGGCGTATGCGTCCGCTGAAGATGGCGACGATACGCTCCCAATCGACCGCGAACGCATCGGCCTCGGGGTTGGTCACCGTCATGGGACTTTCGATGTCGTTGCTCGGACTTTCCTTCCCGAGTTCGAACTCGCCGACATAGCGCTTGCGCGCATCGGTGACGAACCGCATGAGTTTGGTGGCGCGGTTCACTGCGACGACAAGCAGTCCCGCCGCCATCGGATCGAGCGTCCCGCAGTGCCCCGCCTTCTTGATTCTGAGCAGGCGCTTGAGACGGTCGAGCGCCTCCGCCGAGGTGAGTCCCGGCTCCTTGAAAAACGAAAGGAAAAAGGCGCTATTGTCCATGAGTCACCGTGCGCACGATGTTCTCGACCAATGCACAAGCGTCATCGAACGACCCGTTGAATTCGAAACCGGCCGCGTTGCGGTGACCGCCGCCACCCAGTTCGTTTGCAATGCGTGAGGCATCTATCGTCCCTTTGCTCCGTATGCTCGCCTTGTACCGACCCGGCGCCAGTTCCCGGAAACGGAACGCGACCTCGACCCCCTTGATGGCCCGCGCATAGTTGATGAACGAGTCTATGTGATCAGGACCGACGCCGTAGCGCACCATTTGTTCGAGTGTCACTTGAAACACCGCAGCGCGGCCGTCGGCAAGCACCCGTATCGAGGAGATCGCCTCGCCGAGGAGACGCACCTGCCCTTCCGGCATCTCCTCCCAAATCTGCGCCGCCACCGCCCACGGATCCACATACTCGACGAGTCCGGCGAGCATCTCGAATGCCTCGCGGTTGGTCGCGCTATAGCGCATCCCGCCGGTGTCGGCCATGACCGCCGCATAGAGACAGAGCGCGATTTCCGGCGTTACTGGCAGACCATGCTTTTTCATGAATCGGTGAACGAGCACGGCGGTCGCCGCCGCACCGTCATCAAGAAATGTCTGATCGAAGAAGGCGCCGGGATCGTGATAGACGACATGGTGGTCGAAGAGAAACTTCGGCCGCCGGGTTACGCAGAGCCGCCGGTAGAGGTCCTCGCCGACTCGTTGGGGGCCGCCGGCGTCCACGATGACATACAGGTCGGGCTCTTCGTCCGGGAGCCGATGTATCACCCGGTCGGCGCCCGGCAGGAACAGGAAATTGTAGGGATACGGATCTATCGAATAGAGCGTCGTCGCGATGCCGCGCCCCGTAAGAAGATGATGAAAAGCGAGCGTGGTGCCGACGCTGTCCCCGTCGGGGTTCTCGTGGCCGGCGACGAGGACGCTCCGCGCGGCACCAAGGAGCGTGAAAAGGTCACTGTGCCGGGTCATCGGCGCCCTCCGCGCGCTCCCGGCTCAGCGTATCGAGCAGTTCCTGCAGGCGCACGACCGATTCCGCCTTCTCGTCGAAACGGAAGCGAAGAAGCGGCGCGAACTTGAGGTGTCGCATCTCCTTGGCGAGCAGATGCCGGATGTGGCGTTCCTCTTCGGCAAGACGATCCTGCGCGAACTTGCGCGGTGTCCCCGGCATGAGGGTGTAGCGCACCGTCGCCTCGCGGAGATCGGGACTCGCCGAAACATCCTGAATGAGGATGCCGGCGAGCGGCGTCTCGGCATACTCGCGCAGGAAGATGAGCGAAAGACTCTTGCGGATCGCCTGCGCGACCCGTTCGCGGCGGAACTGGCCCGTCATGCTATACCACCGTGTCGGCGACCTCGGTGTCTATGTAACACTCGATGACATCGCCTTCTTTGAGATCGTTGTAGTTCTCGATACCCATGCCGCACTCGAACCCCGCCTTGACCTCCTTCGCGTCGTCCTTGAAGTGTTTGAGCGACGAGAGTCGCCCCTCGTAGATCACGACATTGTCACGGATGAGTTTGACGCGTCCGTTCCGCACGATGCGACCATCGGTGACCATGCAACCGGCGATGTTGCCGACCTTTGTGATGCGGAAGACCTGCCGAACTTCGGCGGAGCCGACATACTGCTCCCTCACAATCGGCGCCAGTTTCCCGCTCATGGCCGCCTTCAGCGCATCAATGAGATCGTAGATGATGGAGAAGATGCGGATGTCCACCTGTTCCGCGACCGCCGTCTGCTTCGCTTTGTTGTCCACGCGGACATTGAAACCGAAGATGATCGCCTTCGACGCCGAAGCGAGGAGCACATCGTTCTCGGTGATACCGCCGACGCCGCTGTGAATGATACGGACCCGAAGTTTTTCATGCTCGATCTTCTTTATCGAGTTGACGATCGCCTCGACCGAGCCGTCCACATCGGCTTTGACGACGAGGTTGAAATCCTGCACATCGCCGCCCTCGATCTTTGCGAAGAGGTTGTCGAGCGTCACCTTCTCTTCTTTCTCGAAGCGCTGCTCCTTCAATTTGCTCTTGCGCAGATCCACGAACCCGCGCGCCTTCTTCTCGTCGGAGAAGGTGTAGAGCATCTCCCCCGCCGGCGGCACGCTGTCGAGACCGGTTATCTCGACCGCCGTCGAGGGCCCCGCCTCCTTGACGCGGTTGCCGCGCCAATCGGTCATCGAACGGACATAGCCGAAGGCGGTCGCCGTGGCCACGAGATCACCGACCTTGAGCGTCCCGTCCTTCACGAGCGCCGTCGCGACCGGACCACGCCCCGGATCCATGCGCGACTCGATGACGACGCCGGTCGCCGGCTTGTTCGGATTCGCCTTGAGATCCATCACCTCGACCTGCAGGAGCACCGCATCAAGCAGTTTATCTATGTTGATGCGCTGTTTGGCCGATATCTCGACGAAGAGATTCGACCCGCCCCACTCTTCCGGCACGATATCGTACTTGAGAAGGTCCTGCCGCACCCGATCGGGGTTCGCTTCCGGCTTGTCTATCTTGTTTATCGCGACGATGATGGGAACATTCGCCGCTTTCGCGTGGTTTATCGCCTCGACCGTCTGCGGCATCACGCCGTCGTCGGCAGCGACGATGAGAATGACGACATCGGTCGCCTGCGCGCCGCGCGAGCGCATCGCCGTGAAGGCTTCGTGGCCCGGCGTATCGAGGAAGGTTATCTTCCCCTTTTCGAGTTCGACGGTATAG
>CALITV010000132.1 GCA_938048925.1 uncultured bacterium
ACCGACGACGGTTTGCCTCCTACCGATGAGGATATGACAAACGATGCTGTCCCGGTCGATGATACCTCTACTCCGGATAGTGACGCGGTGATACTCGCCTGTGGTGACGGCCAGAATGTCTTGTCGAGCGGACTCGTTCTCTATCTCAGGATGGACGAACCGCCTCTTTTCTCCACAGTCTACGACTCTGCTGCCAGTCCTGTGCACGGGAAATTCTCACGCGGTGCATCCCTGGGGAACAGTGGGGTCCGTGGGGGTGCCCTTGCCTTCAACCAATACAGCGATCTCCAGATTCCTCACCATGAGAAACTGAATTTGCCTAGCGCGATGAGCGTTGTGGCGTGGGTCAACCTGCCCGATAACGGTGTGAACAACACTCGTCCCTATCTCGTTATAGGAAAAGGGTCGGGGCGTCAGGCAAATTATGCCCTGTGGCGCGAGAACGACCGCACCTTGAGTTTCGTGCACCACACATGGGAACTCAACGGATTTTGTTGTGGAGTCAAGTCGCTTGCCGCTATAGACGACGGGACATGGCACCATGTAGCTGGCACCTACGACGGGAGCGTGGTGCGTCTCTATGTTGACGGTGTCTTGCAGGGATCTTCCGATCCTTGTGTCATGCAGCCGGTTCCCAACAGTGACCCGGTTACCATCGGACAGGTTTCTCCTCTTCAAAATTACACGGACCCTTATACCGGGACGGGATATGTTGATGAGGTTCGGATTTACAATCGGGCGCTTTCGCTCAATGATGTTCTCCTTTTGCGCGATGCTCCGCACGAGTTTTGCGATGACGGAAATACGAACGATGCTGATGGTTGCGACACAAGTTGTCAGGTAGCCTCGAATTATATCTGTTACAGTTCCCCTTCCGTGTGCGAAATACCGGCGCCGTGGCAGTGCACTAACTCGATACAGATCTGCGATAGCCAGTACGATTATTACGACGATTCCTACGGTGACTATTACTATCGCAGCTGGGTGGGAACTTCTCTGCAGGTTCGCGCCGATGGCGGTGCGCTGTGGACTTCGCCGTCGTTCTCGATAAACCAGTGGATTGAATACTCTCCCGGCGCGAAATGCTGGCCGACATGGTACAACTTCACCTTCACGAATGGGCAGACCATCGAGGCAGTGTATACGGCGAAGGGGTCGTACAACCCGAACCACTGTTACTTCACGATAAAAAGCGCGCCGAATGGCGGGGGTGGCACGGTGACGACAACGACGCCGACAGGAAGTGGCCAGTGGCCGGCGAATTATTCGTATGTCGGTACCTGCCAACAGCCATAAAAATGCACGGGGAGGTTTTCATGAAATGCCGTTTCCGGGCCTTCTTTGGGCCCCTTCTTGCTTCTTTGATGAGCGGTTGTATGACAGAAGAACCCGATGAGGGATCATGCATCACGGCATTCGACTGCGGCGAAGGATACAATTGCATTGACTACCTGTGCGTGGAATTGCCGGATCGCTCGGCAGATACCGACACGGAAACGGGTGTTTTCCCTGATGGTTCGGAAGGAGGTGGCGTTGAAGAAGATGAGACGATACCTTTCGAACAGACTGATACCGTCACCGAAGCAAAGATCGAGGATGATATTCCCGATGTTGACCTCACCGAAGAACAAGACACGGATGAAGGTTTCTCGCTAGATGAAAGTAGTGTGACCGATAACGATTGGGCAGGGGATACGACTCCACCGACGGTAACGGCGACCCATCCGTCCCCGAACGAGACCAATGTCGGTGTGAGTACCGTCATAGAGGTAACGTTCAGTGAGCCGATGAACGAAGCGTCGTTGACGACTTCGACGATACAGGTGAAGCAAGGGGCGACGGCTGTGAACGGAACGGTCTCCTATGTCGCAACCACCTTGACGGCAGCCGTTACTCCTGCGACGCCTCTTCTGTACAATACGATCTACACGGTGACGGTGACGACGGGAGTCGCGGACATGGCGGGAAACCATCTGGGCAGCCCCTATGTCTTTTCGTTTACGACCGCCGCCGAGGAGGTAAACGAATGTGTCACGATGAATAATCCGTGCGACGATCAGGGGGATGTCGCTGCCACTTGTACCGATATTCTAGGTTCTTATTCCTGTGTCTGTTCTACCGGGTTCACCGACAACGGGGGTGTCTGTGTTGATGTAAACGAGTGTATCGCTAATCCGTGCAACGATAATGGTGATACGAATGCCGGGTGCACCAATTACCCCGGCACCTACGATTGCTCCTGTTCCTCAGGGTTCGTAAAGACAAGCGGAACCTGTCAGGATGTGAACGAGTGTGCCAGTGGTAATGGAGGTTGTGCGCAGACCTGTACCAATACGGTTGGCTCTTATGTCTGTTCCTGCACGAGCGGATATGTCCTCAACGCCGATGGAAAGAATTGCGATGACCTCGATGAATGCCTTGCTCAGTCCAATCCTTGCGATAATAACGGAGATACCGGCGCGGTTTGCACGAATCAGCCGGGGTCTTACTCCTGTACCTGTTCGGGAGGTTTCACATTTGCGGGCGGATCTTGTCAAGACATCAATGAATGCGTTCAGGGCACCCATAACTGTGACGCTCATGCCACCTGCACCAACACCGTCGGTGGTTTCACCTGTGCTTGCAATGGGTATTACACCGGTGACGGTATTATCTGTGCCTTTTGCAACACGGATATGCGATGCGGCATAAATTGTACCGCTTGCGGCGGTGGGACACCATATTGTAAAGACTACGGTAATGGTACAACGCAGTGTGTGCAATGCCGCACCGACGGCGACTGCACGAGCGGCCTTGTGTGCAATACAGCGAACCAGTGCGTTCAACCGGTGCCACCGGAATCTTGCACGACCGGCACCCAGAGCCGTGATCGCTGTTCTAACGCACGCATCATTGGCCGGAGCACCGCCAAGACCTCGGGGGGGTATGTCATATCCGATGATACCTGTTATGCGAACAACCGCGTTGACCAGTCGAGCGGTTGCTACGATGCCGGTGCCGACCATGTGTACCGTATCTATCTTCGCGCTGGAGAAACGGCGGTAATCACGCTCTCGAACAGTTGGGCGTGTCCCTCGTATGACTCTACTTATTGGAATTCGACTTTGGCTATCTACAACGATGTCGGATGCGGTTCCGCCGCGCGGGTGTGGTGTGACGATTATTTTGAAGGCACCAAAAGTTATACCGCGCCCGCCGATGGTTGGTATTACATCGTGGTGGACGGTTCGACCGCGTTCGACGATGAGGGTGATTACACTCTGACGGTGAAACTTCAGAACTGTGTCACAACAGGATGCAACTGCCCATAGCACGAGTTCTTATTGAGTGATCATTTGACGCCATTCCTTTTTGAGGTATACTGACCTCTCGAAAAAGAAAGGTATCTTGTTATGTTGCTGAAAGGAAAGCCGGCGGCGGAAGCGTTCCTTGAAAAAATCGGGGCATTCGGTTTGCCCAAACTGCGACTTGCCGTTTTTCATCCGGGAGGTGACGCCTCGGCCGAGAGTTATCTCAACGCGAAGAAGAAACTGATCGAGCGGTTCGGGGGGGAGTTGGTGGTGGTCTCCTTTCCTCGTGATGGCGCTGCTGATCACTTTTGGAACCTTTTCGATCGGGTGAATGGTGACCGTACGATCCACGGGATTATGGTGGAAACCCCGTTTCCAACGGATATTTCTGAAAAAGAGGTGTCTTCTCGTATAGACCCCCGCAAAGATGTTGATGGAGTCTCTTTGGTGAATCAGGGGCTTCTCTATGCGTCACGGGAAGAGCGCCTTGTCCCCTGCACGGCGATGGGGGCAGTTATTCTACTCGAGCATTATGGTGTTCCGGTAAGCGGGCGACGCGCGCTCGTTGTCGGTAGGAGTGCTACCGTTGGTTTACCTCTCTTCAAACTACTGCTCAATCGTAATGCAACCGTCACGGTAGCCCACAGCCGTACCGCCGACCTCGAGAAACTGGTCGGCGCATTCGATATTGTCGTGGTGGCGACTGGAAGGGCAGGGATCATCCAATCATCCCGCATTACTGATGGTGCAACCGTCGTAGATATCGGCATCAATGTCGCTTCCGACGGATCCCTGTGCGGCGACCTTGCTGTTGAGGCGGCGAACGAAGCCGATCGGATCAACTACTCGCCGGTTCCGGGGGGCGCTGGTGTGGTGACCAACGCGGTGCTTTTGCATAATTTGTGGCAATGCTATCAGTTACAACAGGAGGGCTAGCCCATGAGAACCATTGATGAAATTATGAAAGCGCTTCCCCATCGGTATCCTTTTCTCCTTGTTGATCGGGTGCTCGAGGAGGAGCCGGGAAAGCGGATAAAGACGCTCAAGAATGTCTCACTCAACGAGCCTCATTTCCAAGGGCATTTTCCCTTCTATCCCATCATGCCGGGGGTCCTCATCGTCGAGGCGATGGCGCAGAGCGCCGGTATTCTCTTTGCCGACGCGGCAGCGAGCGGTAAGAAGATGCTCTTCATGGGCATTGATGCCTGCCGCTTCCGCAGGGAAGTCAGGCCGGGCGATCAACTCGTGATGGATATCGAGGTAATTCAACAGCGGGGCGCTATTCTCAAGTTCAAAGGGGTAGCGACGGTGGACGGCCAGAAGGTTGCCGAGGCGGAGATGATGGCGGCACTGGGCGATGCCTAAGTTTATCTCTCTTATCTCCGTGGAAAATGATCCGTTACTGTTGTTGATCTCCCGATGGACCGCCATTGTCGGGAGGAGAAGCCGGAAGATCCTTTTCCCGAAGAGGCTCGATGTCGAGAAAAAGACGCTTCGCGTGGCGGTTCCCAATAGCATGGTGCGCGCCCAGTATGAACCGCTTCTTCCACTTATCGTGGAGAAAATAGCGCAGGTGTTGCCCAGTATTCCGGTAGAAAAGATCACTCTCTCGGTGGAACCACGCTATTTCGAAAGGAGCGCCGGTACCGAGGAAACGCCGGGCACATCCGTTTCTCCTGCACCGGAAGCGGTCAAGAAAGCCCAGCAGCGTCTTCTGGAACAAGGTATCTCGCCACGCCTCGCAGCGAATCTCGCTCACATAGAGGCCATGCTCGAACAGAACCGCGATGCGGATAAGTAAAGAGAGGCTCCTTGCGTTGATCGTTTCCGTGCCTCCCGAGGAGCATCTCGTCCTAGAGGTCTCCGAGGACCGGATAGCGGGAAACTTCCGATGTGCTACGGCATGGTCGCTTGCGCATTATTTCCAAGCGTTCCGGCCGTCGAATCGTATTTCCGGGTTCGTCGTGTTTTTGGGTGCAGGGGCTTCTCTTCCGGATCCGTATGTTCTCATTGACGAATGTCTCGTGCGCGAAATAGCGATCGTTTCTCGGGACGAAAACGGGGTCCCGCAAACCATGCTCCTGTGCTGTCGCGGTGATGAGAATCAGAAAGGAAAACGCTATCCTTTTTTTCTCATGCCGGAGAATCTCTCCTCCAAGGGAAGTGCTACAAAGAATGGAGCATTGGTATTGTTCAATGGTGGGCACGAGAAGGCGTTCATCAAAGAAATGATGAAATTGACGCGAGATGCCGGATTTCCGATCGTAGCGACATTCATCCATCGTTCGGAACACTTTTCCCGCTGTGCCGTTGTCGCCCTCGCGGAAAGGATTGCCGCTCTTGACGAGCGGTTCGAGACAATAGTATTGGCGCGTGACCCGGGGGAGCGGGCAGTCGTTCTTCTTTCTGAACTCACGGGCAAGCAGGTATTAACACGGGAAGACCTCATTATTTCATTGTTCGAAAAACGCGCAACGGGCCACAGCGGCAAATTGACGGCATCCGCTTCGGCTATCGATCGCGAGAAAGTACGATACCGCGATCGTGCGCATGGTTTGTCGCGGCTTACCGGCGGGGTGCTGGGTGCCCGCGGACCCGGAGAGACGATCAAAGAGGAACGCAAACGACTCCTCAAACGGCGCGAAACGCGCATCAGAGAGTCGCTCGAAAAAGAGCGTGAGCGCCGGTGGAATCAGCGGAAATTCCGGTCACGAACGCATTACCCAACCGTTGCAATTGTAGGGTATACGAACGCGGGAAAATCAACACTTTTCAATGCGATCGTTGGCGAAGAGGTGGTCCGGTCAGCAGACGAGTTTTTTTCGTCCATAGACCCCAAGATACGCCTCGTGTCTCTTTTCGGGCGAAAATTCTTT
>CALITV010000133.1 GCA_938048925.1 uncultured bacterium
GGGCTTCTCTTTCGGCGCTATCGTCACCCGTACGGTGCCACGCTGGGAATCAACCGCACGGCCGATCTGCGTCACCGTTGCCTCGAAACGGCGGTCGGGAAACGCTTCCGCCGAGACAAGCGTCGGCTGCCCCTCATAGAGAAGGCTCAGGTTGCGCTCCTCGATGTCGGCAACGATATGGCACTGACGCGCCGAGGCGATAGTCAAGAGCCCCTGTCCCGGCTGAACCACCGCGCCCGGTTCGACCGATCGGGTAAGCACCACCGCATCGAAAGGGGCAACGATACGTGCCTCGGCAAGCCGCTGTAGTGCGAGATCACGGTTCGCCAGTGCTTGATCGAGCGCTGCGCGCGCAAGGTTGAAATCGTTACCCCCTTTCGTGATGCTCTGTGCCCGCGTCTCGGCGATGTTGACCTGCGTCTGCGCCGCCTTGAGCGCCAGTTCCGAACGCTGGAGATCGCCCGCCGAGAGCGCCTGTTTCTCGAATAGTTGTTTGTCGCGATCATAGTTCTTCTGCGCATCGGCGAGTTTGTTGCGCGCATCGGAGAGCGCTTCGGCGACGACCCGTGCCTCGGTGCCGGCGATCTGCTCGAATTTGGCCCGCGCCTGCGTCACCGCCGCCTCGGCCACCTTGAGATTCGCGCGCAGTTCCCGATCATCGAGCGCCACCAGCAGCCCACCGGCCGGTACCGTATCGTTCTCTTTCACCGCCACCTCGCGCACCCTGCCGGGAATGGTTGACGCCACCGTCACCACCGCATCCGGAACGACGCGCCCCATCGCGACGAGTCGCCGGTTGAGGTCGCGTGCCTCGACACGACATACGGGAACGAGCGGCGGCCGTACAAAGAAATACCAGCCGGCGACGGCGCCAACGACCAGCGCTCCTCCGAGAAAAAGGATCCGACTCATGATTCCTCCTTTTGTGGCTATCGCGCCGCTTCTATGGCGCTTGCGGCAAGTTGGGCAGCGATGAATACCATCGGCACCCCGACGCCGGGGTGGGTATAGTGTCCCGCGTAGTAGAGGTTCCGCACCCTCTTGCTCTGTCGCGGCGGGCGGAAGACCGCCGTCTGATCGAAGGTGTGCGACAGGCCGAGCGCACTTCCGTTGCGGGCATGGTAATCGGCGGCAAAATCGCGTCCCGAATAGATCCTCTTGACCGCGATATAGTCGCGGATGTTTTCGCCGGCGAGAGTTTCGAGATGCGTCAGCATCTTGTCGGCGTACCGATCGCGCTGCGCGTCGCTGTCGTCGAGGTTGCAGGCAACCGGCACGAGCACAAAAACATTCTCGCTCCCTTCCGGGGCAACATCGGGTTGAGTCTTCGAGGTGACGCTCACATAGTACGAGGGAGTGTCGGGCCACGCCGGCGCATCGAATATCTGGGCGAAATGCCGCTCCCACTCCCGATCGAAATAGAGGGTGTGGTGACGAAGCCGATCGAGCCGTTTCCGCACCCCGAGATACATGATGAACATCGAAGGAGCATAGAGTTTCTTCCGCCAGTAGGGCTCGTCGAACGAGCGCGCCGCGGGATTGAGAAGCGTTGTTTCGGCATGCGCGTAGTCGGCGTTCACAAGCACCGCGTCGGCGCGATAACTTCCCCGCGTGGTCTCGACGGCAACCGCCCGTTTCCTCTCCACCGCGATGCGGCGCACCTCCTCGTCGAGACGAACCATGACGCCGTATTCGGCACAGAGTCGGAGGAGCGCCTCGACCACCCCCCACATTCCGTTACGGGGAAAAAAGACGCCGAGGTTGAGGTCGAGATGCGACATCATCGCATAGAGGGCCGGTGCATTGTGCGGACTGTTGCCGAGGAACACCATTGCGTATTCGAGTATCTTCTTCGCACGGTGGTCGGTAAAATAGCGTGAAACAAGACGGTCGAGACTTTCGAAGACCGACAGTCTCGCCCCTTTTATCATGAGCGTCGGATTGAGAAAATCGAAGATCGAGTGGTAGTCGCGGTAGAGAAACTCACCAACCGCCGTCTCATACTTGATGCGGGCGTTCTCGAGATAACGGGTAAGAGCATCGCCTCCCCCTTTCTCGAACGAATCGAAGGTCGCTTTCGTCTTTTCGAGATCGGGGGTGATATCCACAAACTCGTCGGGCGCGAAGAAGACGCGGTAGTAGGGATTGAGCCGCACGAGCGGCAGGTAGTCCTCGCGCTTTTTCCCGAGGAGATCGAAAAAGCGGTCGAACACCTCGGGCATGAGATACCACGACGGTCCCATGTCGAAGCGGTAGCCGTCCACTTCCCACCGACGCGCCCGTCCACCCGGCACCTCGTTCTTCTCGATAACGGTGACCGTGTGTCCCCGGTGTGCGAGCAAAACCGCTGCCGCAAGACCACCGAAACCGGCTCCGACAACCACGATCTCCTTCATGGTGCACCTTCAGTATCGTATTTCTACCGTAACGGTCATCGCCGCGCCATCGAACGAAAACTGTCCGTCTTTGAACGAGGGCGGACCGAACGAACTTTTCGGATTGTTCGAAACACCGACGCCCTCTTTCGGAATCCCGAGGAAGTTGGTGTCGGCCTTCCCGTTGCCGTTCTCGTCATGGAGCACCGCCACAGCATAGGTCCCCGCGGGCACCTGTTCGAAGGTTACCGACATGCTCGCCGCCGTTACTTTCACGCTCTTCCGCGCAAAGGACTTCTGATAGGCGCCGGGGAAGCCCTCGTCCCTGTTGAACAGCGATACGCGCAAATCGCCCATCACCTTGAGCCCCGTCACCGTCACGGTAATTGTTCCCTTTTCCTGCGCACCGGCGGCAGAACAAAACAAAATCAGAGCCCCCATCACCAACAGGTTCCTCATGATCATCCTCCGTTCCGAACAATGTACATAGTTATAGCGACAATCACAACTAGTGACAAGAAAATGACCTAGCGCAAAAAGATGACCGCGGCACCGGCAACGGCAATAAGGGCGCCGACGATCTCGCGCCAGCCGATACGCTCGTTGAACAGAAAACGCGCCGGCGCGATGATGAGCACCGGCGTCGTCGCCATGAGCGTCGCCGCAATGCCGGTCGCGGTGTGTTGAGCGGCAAGCAAAGAAAGCGAGACGCCGAGGAATGGACCGAAGAAGGCACCGGCGGCAATGCGCGCCATAGCGCCGCGGTCACGGAGCGCCGAAAAAACGCGCGGCCACGCACTGCGGATCGTCACAACGAGCGCGAACCCTGCGACACCGGTGATGACCCGGATTTGCGTCGCGGCAAAGGGGTCATAGTCGCCCATCCCGTATTTTGAGAGCACATAGCCGACCGCCTGCCCCAGAGCGCCGAGAAAGGCATAGACAACTCCCCGACCGACCGCCGGGCGCGGTCCCTCGACGCCACCGCGACTGGTGACGACGAGCACAATGCCGACTATGGTGATCACCATACCGACGATGCCGAAGAAACCGATCCGCTCGCCGAGGAACAGGTAACCGATGAACGCCGTTTGCACCGGCACCGAGGCCATCACGAGCATCGAAAGGCGCGCCCCGACCGTGACGAAGGCCTTGAAAAGGAACAGGTCGCCGAAGACGAACCCCACCACCCCCGACAGCGACAGCCACAGCCATGCGTGGCGTGAGACGCCCACCGGGAAGAATGACCCTTGCATGACGAGCGTATAGAATCCGAGGAAGAAGAGGGCGAGAGAGATGCGCAGGAAGTTGACCGGCAGCGATCCGACACGCCGTCCGGCGCTCTGGAACGAAAGCGACGAAACGACCCAACAGGCCGCTGTCGCCAGCGCGGCGATTTCCCCGAGAAATGGCATCGAACCTCCTCGAAAGGTGTTGCCCCCATAGCACAAAAGGAATCACAAGGCAATGAAGAAAAAAGAGAAAATACCTCTCAATGACGATTGGACAACGATGCGAAGGAGAAAAGAGAAACGAGACTAGAACACCACCGAGCACCCGCAGCCGCTCCCTTTGGGCTTCGTGGCATCGTCGGGTTGTGTGATGAGGTTCTCGTCGTCGAGCAGATCGTCGCCCGCCTCGTCGGTCACCGTTTCGTCGGCCGCTTCGTCGGGCTGTTCGGTGTCGGTGACGGTATCTGGTTTTTCGGTGTCGGCGTCCGGTTTTGTCGTGTCGGTGTCGGTCGGATGAGTGTCGTCGGTGATAACGGGGGCGTCATCGGTGACTACCGGTGTGTCATCGGTGACTACCGGTGCATCATCGGTGATTGCCGGTGCATCGTCGGCTGTGACCACTTCGTCAGTGGGGGTATTGTCAGTGACGGTGTCATCGGTGACGGTTTCGTCAGTCACGGTGTCGTCAGTGACGGTCTCGTCGGTGACCGCTTCATCAGTGACGACTCCAGTGTCATCGGGCCCGGTTACCGTGTCTTCGTCGGGAAGCACCGGTGCGTCATCGGTCGGTTCGAGGGCATCGTCGTCGGGGAGCGTGTCATCGTCGGGCTGTTCGTAAACGGCGACGGAGAGTGCGTAGCCGCCCGTCCCTTCGACGACGATGAAGAGCGTTTCGTTCCCCGTTGCGGTGTAGGTGGTGAAGGCGGTCTCGTTCACTGCACCGCCCGCCGCCGCGCGGCACACCTCGTTCCCGCCGCAGGCAGCAATCAGGTTGAGCGCAACGCTCTCCCCGTCGGCGGGCACCGCCTGTATCTGGTAGGTCACGCCGCTCTCGACAGTGAGCGTATAGACCATCTCGCCCGTCGGCTGGCTGTCGGAGGCGCAGGCGGCCCCGTAGGCGGTGAGACTACTCGGCCGGCCGGCAAGATCGCCGACCGCGCTGTAAGGAAGCGAATCTATCACGATCTCGCTGCCGCAGAGGCCGGCAAGCAGGTCCCCTTCGCAGACGCCGTCCCAACAGGTGTCGTTCTCGGTGAACACGCTCCCGTCGTC
>CALITV010000134.1 GCA_938048925.1 uncultured bacterium
GGACCTGCCCCGGCTTGATCTCCCGTACCATCTGCTGGGCACCCATTCCGATGCAGTCTTCAAAGAAGATCACCTCGATGTTCATGAGTTCGGCCAGTTTCGCCGCGATCGGTTCCATCGTGTATTCGCGCTTGCGTTCGCCGTCGGGCCGACCGAAGTGCGACGCGACGATGACCTTCGCGTTGTGTTCGATGGCATGACGGATCGTCGGTATGGCCGCCTCTATGCGGGTGGTGTCGGTGATGTTCCCCTGCTTATCCATCGGGACATTGAAATCGGTGCGGATGAAAACCCTCTTTTCGCGGATCGCAATGTCCTTGATAGACTTGATGGCCATGGTGCTCCTCCTGACACGATGTTCGACAGCCTCACTCTCTTAACGCAAGCGCAGGAGCGAGTCAATTTTTTCGCCTGAGGCACATGATGCTCGACCCCGCCCCGGCATCAAGGAAGTATCTGTCCGGGAAAGGCTCTTTCGGCATATCGGACCTTGCCAAAGTTCACGAGGTCACCGTCCTACCAACGGGATCTTTGGTAAGCCGCCACTCGTTCTCTCAGAACAGCGACACGGTCGCGCCCCGCAAAAAACCATAAAAAATTGAAAAAACACCGGAGGGACAGTATGATGTTTTGCTCGAAAAGGAGAATACCGGTCATGGATCTCGTGCAACAGATAACCGCTCGGCTCGCCGAAGAGAAAAAATCGCTCGGCGTGACCGAACTGGTCGTGTTCGAGAGCACCAACGGCTTTATCCTCGCCTCCACTGTCGAGGGGGACGCGGTCAATCTTGAGTCGCTTGGTTCACTCACGAGCGGACTGCTCACCGCACTCGACATGCTTTCCGATCTCTTCGCGCAGGGAAAGGTCTCCCTTCTCCTGACCGAGACGAACGACGGCCTCTTGCTGTTCCGACAAGTGGAGGAACACTACTTTCTGCTTGCCGTCGCACCAAAAGGACGACGTCTCGGTTACCTCCAACTGCGCATAGAAAAGACAGCCGCCGGTCTCCGTGACCTCGTTTCCCAGTTTATCGCCGCGAGCGAAGTAAAGATAAGCGACCTCGATATCGAGCAGATCCAGATAGCGCTGGATGCTCAGTTTGACGATCTTTTCAAGGGAGAGAAATAGGCGATGGCCTTCATCAATAAGATCGCCAAAGAGGTCAACATCAAGATCGTGTATTACGGGGCCGGTCTCTCAGGAAAGACAACCAACATCGAATATATATACCAAAAGGTCGACCCTACCAAACGTGGACAACTTATTTCGCTCAAGACCGAAACCGAACGAACGCTCTTCTTCGACTTCATGCCGGTTGACATCGGCAAAGTCGGCGAGATGAACATCCGTGTCCATCTCTACTCGGTGCCGGGGCAGGTTTTCTATGACCATTCGCGAAAACTCATTCTCAAGAATGTTGACGGTCTCGTGTTCGTGATCGACGCTCAAGAAGAGCGGATGGACGCCAACATCGAGAGTTTCGCCAATCTCAAGAAAAACCTCCTCATGAACTCTATTCTTTTCGAGAAGGTTCCTCTCGTGATCCAGTACAACAAGGTTGATCTTCCCAACGCCATGCCGGTCGAAGAGATGCGCAAGTTGTTCAACCCCAATGGCAAGTATCCTGAACTCATCGCTTCGGCGATCACCGGTGAAAAGGTGTTCGACACCTTCAAGACCATCGTGAAGATGGTCATACGGAATATCTCGCTCTGATACCATAGGGGGAGCACCTCATGCTGCGCTGCCCGGTCTGTGTTGCAAAAGACATGGTTGTCCTCGAACTCGAAGGGATCGAGGTGGACCACTGTATTGCGTGCGGCGGCGTATGGCTCGACGCCGGAGAAACGGAGATCCTCGCTGGACGAGCCGGGCCCGGCGACCGCCTCGACCGTCTTCTGCGCGATGTCGCATCTCCGCGTGGAGAGAAGCGACGCCCCTGCCCCATCTGCGGCAAAAGGATGCTGAAGAGCGCGTTCGGCGACCTATCGCCGGCGCTCGTGATCGACCGTTGTCCGACCGGGCACGGCATCTGGTTCGACGAGGGGGAATTATTACGCCTCCTTTCCTGTGAGACCTGCGGCGCCGATGTACGTGTCGTCGCGCTGGTGAAAGATATGTTCTCGGCACGGATACCAACCACCACGGGAGAATAAGATGATCTTCGGCATTTTTATCGTTGTGTTGCTGCTCCTCGCCGCGTTGCTCTTCATCGCGGTCGTTGCGATCTACAACCGGCTCGTCGCCCTCAGAAACCGCGTGAAGAACGCATGGTCGCAGATAGAGGTGCAACTCAAACGGCGCCACGACCTCATTCCGAATCTCGTCGAAACGGCGAAGGGGTACATGCAGCATGAGCGGGAAACCTTCATCCGCGTCACCGAAGCGCGCGCCAAGGCGATGGGTGCCGGTTCTGGCTCGGTGAAGGAGGTCGCGCAGGCCGAGACGGGGCTTTCCGAGGCGCTCACGAAATTCCTGCTCACCGTCGAGAACTACCCGGAACTCAAGGCGAACGAGAACTTCCTGCGCCTGCAAGAGGAACTCACCTCGACCGAGAACCGCATCGCATACGCCCGGCAGGCATATAACGACGATGTGATGGCGCTCAACAACAAGATAGAGATGTTCCCCTCGAACATTATCGCCGGTATCTTCAACTTCACCAAGTCTGACTTCTTCGAACTCGAGGACAAGGGCGAAAGGAAGGCGCCTCAGGTGAAGTTCTAGCAAAAGCCCTCCGCGGGGGGTTCCGGCGATGTGGGAGATCATCGAAAGCAACAAGCGGCGTGCACTGTGGCTTTTCATCGCACTTTTCTGCGTGCTTGTCATCTTCGGCGCGCTCGTCGGCGAGGTGTTTCTGCCCGCCGAGCAACCATTCACAGGACCCGGCGTATGGCTGGGGATCGGTGCCGCCGCGCTTCTTGCCGCCATCCTTGGAGCGATCGCATACTGGGCCGGCGACGACATCGTGATGTCGGTGAACAAGGCGATACTGGTCACCAAGCAACAACATCCTCAACTTTACAACATCGTCGAGGAGATGCAAATCGCAGCCGGGCTGGACCGAATGCCCGAGGTCTATATCGTCGTGGATGACGCGATGAACGCCTTCGCAACCGGAATCCGTCCGGAGAAGTCGGCGATCGCCGTCACCGACGGTCTCGTCGAACGCCTGAGCCGCGACGAACTGCAGGGGGTCATCGCACACGAGATGTCGCACATTCTCAACCGCGATGTCCTGTTCATGTCGTTCGCCGGCGTCCTGCTCGGCTCCATCACGATGGCGAGCGAAGGCTTCCTGCGTGGATTCTTCTATAGCCGCGGATCGCGGCGCGGAAAATTGAGCGGCGGCCGCACTCATCCGGTCATATTGCTCCTCACGATCGCTTTCGCTGTGCTTGCCCCGATACTTGCGCGAATATTCTATTTTGCCATCTCGCGTCGGAGGGAATATCTCGCCGATGCGACGGCGGTGCGGCTCACCCGCTATCCGTTGGGTCTTGCTTCCGCGCTCGAGAAGATAGCCGCCGATTCTCGCGACCTCGGGATGTACAACCGTTTCACCGCCCCTCTTTTCATCGTGGAACCCCTCGTCAACCGCCGGGAGGCGCGGCGCTCCTTTTTCTCGATCGGCTCGACCCACCCGCCGGTCGAGGAACGGATTCGGATACTTCGCACCCTCACCGGCGCAGGGTTCCGCGACTATCAGGGCGCCTTCATGAAAGTGACCAAGGAGGCGACGCTCATCCCGGAGCGGATATTGCGTGACAAGGCCGCGGTCCCGTTACGACAGCCACCTCCCGGCGATGCTCAGGCGACGGAGCCGACGAGCGAGCAGAAACATCGCGACATCGGTGATCTACTGATGGCGACTGCCGGCTTCCTCTTTCTTCCCTGTGCCTGCGGACTCAAGGTCAAGGTGCCGCCGACCCTCGGAAAGGCAAGTTTCCCCTGTCCGCGCTGCGGCCGGCTACTGCTGCTTCCCTCGATCACCACTGACGCGATGCACACCCGACCGGAACCGGCACCGGAAGAGACCGTCGAGGATGAACCGCTCTTCTACGAGCGAAAAAGCAACGGTTGGGAGAGTTTTGCCTGTTCCTGCGGGAACATCATAAACCTCTCTCCGCTGTTTCGGGGCCGCACCATGACCTGTCGGCGGTGCGGGAGAAAGATAATGATATCGTATCCTTATTGATCGCCGATCGCTATTTCGCCGAGGAGATGCTTGAGGCGTTCAAGCCCTTCGGCGATATTGTCGAGGCTCGTTGCGTAAGAGAAGCGGATATATCCGGGAGCACCGAACGCCTCGCCGGGGACCACGGCGATATGCGCCTCGTCGAGCAAAAGATTCGCGAGGTCAATGGTTGTTGCGATCGTCCGATCGCCCAGTGAGCCGCCGAGATATTTCTGGAAATTCACAAAAAGATAGAAGGCTCCGTCGGGACGGACGGCGGTGAGATGAGGCATCTTGGTTATCTCGTCGTAGATGAATCGGCGGCGGCGGTCGAACTTACCGACCATCGCCTCGACATCGGTCTGGGGACCATTCAGCGCCTCGATTGCGGCATATTGCGTGATGGTGTTGGTGTTCGAGGTGGTGTGATCGAGGAAATGCTTCGCGCGGTCCATGACATCGCGCGGCCCGGCG
>CALITV010000135.1 GCA_938048925.1 uncultured bacterium
GAAGATGGTGATGCCTGGCGACAATGTGCGGATCAATGTGGAGTTGATATCGCCGATAGCGATGGAAGAAGGGCTGCGGTTTGCGATCCGCGAAGGCGGGCGCACGGTAGCCTCCGGTGTCGTTACGAAGATATTCGAATAGAGAGAGGGCCGGGTCATGGCGTCGAAGAGAAAGGCAGGCAACCGCATCAAGATAACGCTCGTGTGCAGCGAGTGCAAACGGAAGAACTATACGACGACAAAAAACAAAAAGAACACCACGGACAAAGTGGAACTCAAGAAGTATTGTCCGCATGACCGGAAGCACACCGAGCATAAGGAAGGGAAGATATAGGGATGGATAGGCGCTCGCAGGTCAGTAGCTCAACTGGTAGAGCATCGGTCTCCAAAACCGAGGGCTGCGGGTTCGAGTCCTGCCTGACCTGCCACTTCTTCCTCTGGAGGGATTCCCGATGACGATGAAGAATGGAAAGATAATCCTCGTCTGCTACGCGGTCCTCTTTGCGGCGGCGGTCTATTTCGGCGTCAATCTGAGCGACGAGGTGCTCGGCATCCGCACGATTGATCTTGCCAACTATCTGGTCGCGGGATTTTTCCCGCTGAAGGCGGTAACGGGAACGATCATCGCTACAGTGGTGACGCTCTTTTTGTGGTTTGGCAAGGGCGGTCACTACCGCAACGAACTCGATGCCGTGATCGAGGAAATCAAAAAGGTCACGACGCCGACGAAGGACGAGACGCGGGTGACCACCATATCGGTGTTCGTCTTCGTAGCGATAATGATCGTGGTGTTTTTTGTGCTTGACCTCGTCTGGTCGAATGTTTCTCTCCTCTTTTATTGAATATGTGGCGCAGGTGACGGGAATGAAGTGGTACGCGATCCATACGCAGACGGGGCAAGAAAACCGGTTGCGCAACGCGATTCTCAAAATCATCGCCGACCGCAAAATGCAGGACCGTTTCGGCGAGATCATCGTCCCCGAAATAGAGATCGAGGAAAAGAAGGGGGAGAAAAAGCGGAAGGTAAGGAAGAACCTCTACCCCGGCTATGTGTTCGTCCAGATGGAGTATTCAGAGGAAGCGTGGCTTCTCATCAAAAGCGTCGAATTCATCCGTAAGCCTGCCCTCATCGGCGAGCGTAAACGGTTCTCAAAGGACACCGGCGTCAAACCAACACCGATCTCCGCGGCGGAGATCGAGCGTATTAAGCGGATGATGCAGGAGGGGGAAATCAAGACTGCCCGTGTCGTTACATTCGAGAAGGGCGAAACGATCCTGATAAAGGATGGGGCCTTCGCCGGCTTCAAGGCGGTAATTGACGACATCAAAGAGGGCAAAGAGAAACTCGATGTTCTTGTGAACATATTCGGGCGCTCGACGCCGGTCGAGCTCAGCTTCTCACAGGTGGAGAAGGTCGAGGACTAGTAAAGGGAGAAGATCATGGCGAAGAAAATCATTGCCAACATCAAACTGCAGATACCCGCCGGTCAGGCGAACCCGGCGCCGCCGGTCGGCCCGGCGCTCGGTCAGCACGGCGTCAACATTATGGAGTTCTGTAAGCAGTACAATGCCCGTACGCAGAACCAGAAAGGATTCATCATCCCGGTCATCATCACGGTGTACGCTGACCGGACCTTCTCGTTCGTGACGAAGACCCCACCCACCTCGCAACTTCTGCTCAAGGCGATAAACAAGGAGAAGGGATCTGGCGAGCCAAACAAAAAAAAGATCGGCGCCGTCAGCAAGAAGGCGGTCGAGGAGATCGCTCAAACAAAATTGGCTGACCTCAACACCACCGATCTCGAATCGGCAAAACGGTCGGTGAAGGGAACCGCCAGAAGCATGGGCATCACCATCGAGGAGGAAGCATAGTCATGGCACGGACCGGCAAACGACTCGCAGAGGCGAAGAAAAAGTACGACAGCGCGAAGAAATATCGTTTCGAGGAAGCCTTCGGCTATGTCGCCGCTGCCGCTTCGAAGAAGTTCGACGAGACGGTTGACCTCGCGATCAACCTCGGCATAGACCCCAAGAAGTCGGACCAAATGGTGCGCGGGACCTGCGTCTATCCGCATGGCCTCGGCAAGGCGATCCGAGTGCTCGCCATTGTTCCACCCGATAAGGTGGAGGAGGCGAAGGCGGCGGGCGCCGATTTCGTGGGTGGCGACGAAATCATCGAAAAGATACAGAGCGAAGAGTGGATAGAATACGATACCGTGCTCACGACCCCCGCGATGATGGGAAAGGTGGGCAAACTCGGAAAAGTGCTCGGTCGTCGTGGCCTCATGCCGAACCCTAAGGTGGGGACGGTGACCAACGACATCGCGAACGCCGTGAAGATGGCAAAGGCGGGCAAGGTCGAGTTCAAGGTGAGCAAGACCGGTGTCATGTGTGTTCCGATTGGGAAGATGAGTTTCGGCGCCCAGAAACTCTATGACAACGCTATGGAGTTGTTTCGGAACCTCGTGCGGTTGAAGCCCGCTTCGGTGAAGGGCGCCTTTATCAGGAAGATCTCTCTTTCGAGCACGATGGGCCTCGGCGTAAAGTTGGACGAGAGCGAGATACTTGAACAGGTGAAGTAGCGGAGTTGAGTGATACTGGTCTGAGAAGGCGGGTGCCGACGAGGTCGGCTTAATCTCCTGCCGGAGACAAAGCGTTTCTGTCTTCGCGGGCCAGCAAGATAGTAAGGGAGAACATACGATGGAACGAGTCAGGAAAGAACAGGTGGTCGCCGAGATCAGGCAGATTCTTTCCCGGGCTTCTTCCTGCATCGCCGTTGATTTCAGCGGGGTTCCCATGACGACCTTCACCCCTATTCGCAAGGAGTGTGCGAAGAATGAGGTGAAGTTCGTGGTGGTCAAGAACACCTTGGCGAAGATCGCCGTCAAAGAAACCGCCTATGCGGATATGGCGAAATTCTTCAAGGGGATGACCGCCCTCATCGTAACAACCCGCGACGATCAGACGGTCGGCGCCAAAATCCTCAAGAAGTTCGCCGAAAAGGAGAAGGCGTTCGTCGTCAAGGGCGGCGTGCTGGAAGGGAAGATTCTCTCTCCGGCCGATGTAAAGATGCTTTCGGAGATGCCCGGGAAACCGGAACTGCAGGCGAAATTGCTGGGCACCCTGCAGGCGGTGCCGCAGAAGTTCGTGTGCCTGCTTGCGGCGGTCCCGCAGTCGTTCCTGCGGGTGCTTGCCGCTTATCGCGACAAGAAAGAGCAAGGCAACTAAACAACCGTATTTGGAAGGAGCAACACCATGGTTACCAAGGCGGAAGTCAAAGAATTCATCAAGAACAT
>CALITV010000136.1 GCA_938048925.1 uncultured bacterium
GCGCGGAGGCGCTGATCCGCCTCATAATATCGGCGGGGGACACTTTTCTGAGTTCCGCAAACGCCGCCTCCCGCACCGCGGGATCGGCATCTTCCGAAAAGGCAACGACCGCATCGACATAGTCATCCTTCGTCAAGGGAACGAGCCGGTCGAGTATCGCCTTTTTTTGCTCACTGCTGACAGCGGTGCGCCACATACCTGTTCCCCGTTATTTCCGTTTCGCTATGAGCAACAACCCGCGCAAGGTAAGATCGCGATCATATTCCTCGATACAGCGGGATATCTGTGACAGGCTTCCCGCGAGGCCGCCGGTGGCGACGACGCGGGGTGTAAAGGCAATCTCTGTCCTGATCTCCTCGACGACGCGGTCCACCATGCCGGCGAAGCCGTAATACATCCCGCTCTGGATGCCGGTCGTCGTCGAGCGGCCGAGCGGCGAAGGCGGCCTGTCCAAGGCGACACGCGGCAGTTTCGCGGTGCGCGCCGAAAGCGCCTCAAGTGCGATGAGAATGCCCGGCATGATCGCGCCGCCGAGATAGCGTCGGTCGGGAGAAACGACATCCACCGTGATCGCGGTTCCCGAATCCACCACGATCGCCCCCTGCGGGAAGCGTTCGATCGCCGCGACGGCGTTGGCGATGCGGTCGGCGCCCACCTCGGCCGGGTTCTCGACCGTAAGCACGATGCCGGTGTCGGTGCCGGCTCCCACGAAGAGCGGCTCTCTGCCGAGATACTCGCGGGCGAAACGGTCCCATGTGTGGTTCCAGACCGGGACGACCGAACCGATGACGATCTTTTCGATGTGGGAACGCTCGATACCGGCAATCGTCAAGAGCGCATGGAGTTTCGCCGTCAGATCGTCGAAGGTGGCGCTGCGGTCGGTCTCGATACGCCACCGCGCCGCGAGAGCGCCGTCGTTCCAGACGCCGATCACCGTATTGGTGTTGCCGATATCAATGCAGAAGAACATGAAAGCCCCTCTCGGACAGCGTTCGAGCGACTATATCCCATGAAAGACAAAAGGCAAGCCCTTGACGACGCTTTCTCTGTGGCGATACTGACAGCAGTCGTCAGGCACGGAGGACGCCATGTCATGCTCTCGTCGTCCCGAAGGCTCGCTCATCAGTTACCTGTCGGACAAGGTCAAAGCGGGCGGCGGCATCAACCTCGCGCAAGGGATACCCGGTTTTCCGCCACCACCGGAACTGATAGACATTCTCGAAGAACTGGCCGACCGACCGGTTCACCAGTACGCACCTGGGAGCGGCGACAACGACCTGCGCGACATCCTGCCGACGCTCTTTCCGAATGGACCGGCGCGAGATCAGTTCATCGTGACCAACGGCGCCACCGAGGCGATCACGCTGATCTATATGTACCTCAGCCGCCGTGAAGCACGCCCCTTTGCGGTGCTCTCCTTCGAACCGCCCTACGAAAGTTACCGGAACTTGCCGCAGATTTTCGGACATCCTTTCATCTCGTTCGACACCGGCGAGGACTTTCTTTCCCGCGAAGCGCTCTTCCGCCGGACAATACGCAACGCCTCGGTGAAGATTGTGTTCGTCGCTTCTCCGGGCAACCCGCTCGGTCGCGTCTGGCGGCGCGCCGAACTCGAACGGTTGGTGGAATTGAGCGAAGAACAGGGCTTTTCCCTCATCGTTGACGGCGTGTACCGCGAGATCTACTTCGACAGAAAACCGTGGCTCCCGACCGACCGTATCTCGCCGCGCCTGTTCTACGCCGACTCATTTTCCAAGACGCTCTCGATAACGGGGTGGCGTGTCGGCTTCCTTGCAGCGCATCCGTCGCATCTGGCGGCACTGCGGAGCATTCACGACTATACCGGCCTCTCGTCGCCGTCGGTGCTCCAGAAGGCGATTGCCCGCTATCTGGCGGCGCATGACAACGGGAAAAATTACCTCGCGACAGCGCGGCGTGGGGTGAAAAATTCGTTTACGATGCTCCAAACGGCGCTGACAAAAATCGGGTTCCGCATACCGGCCACCGCTGGCGGTTACTTCATTTGGGCGGAATTACCGGAACAATTCGATGACGGACTGGTCTTTGCCGAGGATCTCTATGCCCAAGAGAAAGTCGCGGTGGTTCCCGGCATTCATTTCTCCGATTCAGGCAAGCGGTTCGTCCGGTTCAACATCGCTCGACCGATCGCCGAGATAGAAGAGGCGGCCCACCGTATCACGAGGTTCGTGCAGGCAGGCCGCCGATCGAAAGGATAAACGGACACTTCAGTCGTCGTCGGGGCTGGGAACGCCGAACCGCTCCATCATCATGCGCTTACGGTTCTGCATGAACTCGATCGCCTTCTTGCGCTGTTCGGGGCCAAGTTTGAAGAGGAGGTCGAGTTTGTGGTTTTCCATGAGGAGCACCTGATCGCGGCGCAGGTCGGCGATCTTTTGGACCGCTTTCTGCAACTTCGCCTTGTCGGGGTTTCCCTTTTCCATTTCGGCCTTCATGGCCAATTGCTCTTCCTTGATCTTGAACTGAAGGTCGAGCATCTTCTTGTGGGTTTCGTGCGCCGCGGCGCGGAATTCGGCGCGCTGAGCCTCGGGAACACCGATCTCCGCCAGCATCTCGTCGTGCATCTTCATCATGTGTGCCCCCTTGTCATGAGGACCGGGACCTTCATGACATCCGGGACCTCCCTTGCCGTGGCAGGGCCCTTGGGCGAACGCCATCGCGCTCACCATCAGCAGTGCGACGAACATCAGTTTTTTCATAAGATCCTCCCTCTGCAGTGGTTAGTAAATGCCCATATCATCGAACACGATGTCGTGCTCGATCAGCATGACCTCGATCTCCGTCTCTCCCAACAACGCAAGGCGTTCGGAGGATTTCTCGTCTCGTTTCAACCCGAACGGCACCGCCGCGAGCACGAAAAGAACGACGAGCATACTCACCCCGGCAACGATCTGCCGACGGCGCCGTATGCGCGCTCCGCGCTCTTTCACCACTGCACATACCCGTTCCCACCGTTGCCGATCATCACGCATAGCGCACCTCCCGGCGGCGAGCCGCCTGTTGCCGCAACTGTTTCGTCCCTATCGAAAAAAGGTTCCGTGCCGACGCCTCGGAGATCCCGAGAACGGCACCGATCTCGCGAAACGGCAGTTCATCAACGATACGCAGGAGGACGACTTGCCGGCGTTTCTCGGGAAGCGCCTGCACCATTCCCATGAAAGAATGGGCGCGTTCGGAATCGGCCAGCGCCTCGTCGGGGCGCTCTCCGGCCGCCGGCAACACCTCCGCGATCTCGGCGGAAAGCGTCACCTCCCCTGCGCGGTCACGATGCTTCCGAAAATAATCGGTGATGACATTCACCGCAAGGCGCCGCAGGTAACCGTCACGATTGGTGGCGCCCTCTATTGCGGGGAGATTCAGATACACCTTGAGGAAAATCTCCTGCATGAGGTCGTCCACGATGTCTTCCCTCCGCGCATAGCGTCGAACGATGGATTCGACAAGTCGCTGTTTTTCCCAGAAAATTTTGTCGAATCGGCGATCGCGCTCGCGTCGAGACTCAAAGAAGCCCACCATTGCACTCCTCGCTGATCACACTCACTATAACGCCAACGAGCAGGAAAAGGTAAAAAAAGAATCTCGGTCTGCCCAGAGTGGAACGCGCAGCGTGCTAAATTTGCAAAACCGTTTCTCTGCGTTAGAATGAAAAGTCTTTCGTCGGCAGGCGGTGTGTCCTATGAACAGTTTCGGACGCATATTCCGGGTTTCGCTCTTCGGAGAATCGCACGGCCCCGGCGTCGGCGTGGTCATCGACGGCTGTCCCGCGGGCCTCGATCTTGCTGCCGAGGACTTCGCCGAAGATCTCGCGCGCCGCCGCGGCGACGGGAAATTCACCACAGCGCGCCGGGAACCGGACGAACCGATCTTCCTCAGCGGCCTCTTCGACGGCCATACCACCGGCGCGCCGCTCACCATTTTGTTTCAGAACCGCGACATCCGATCGAAAGACTACTTCACCCTCAAGAACACCCCACGCCCCGGCCACGCCGATTTCACCGCGCACATCAAGGCGGGCGGCTGGAACGACTACCGCGGCGGCGGTCACTTCTCGGGGAGACTCACCCTCGGGATCGTCGCCGCCGGCGTTGTTGCGAAACTGCTCCTCGATCCCATCGAGATCACGGCACGCGTCGTCGAGATCGGCGGCGATGCCAATGCGGTCAAAAAACTCCTCGATGCGCAAAAGAAGGGCGATTCGCTCGGCGGTATAGTCGAGTGCACCGTTGTCGGTCTCCCCGCCGGTCTCGGCGAACCGTTCTTCGACTCGATCGAGTCGCTGCTCGCCCACCTTCTCTTTGCCATTCCGGGCATCAAAGGGGTCGAGTTCGGCGCCGGCTTCGCCGCAGCGCGGATGAAGGGCTCCGAAATGAATGATGCGATACTTGACAAAACCGGGAAAACCGCCACCAACAATGCCGGCGGCATCAATGGCGGCATCACGAACGGGAACCCGGTCGTGTTCCGGGTCGCGGTGCGGCCAACGCCGAGCATCCGCCTGCCTCAACAGACGGTGAATATCGAAACGGGGAAAAAAACCGAGATATCCATCGAGGGGCGTCACGACACCTGCTTCGCCCTGCGCCTCCCGCCGATCGTCGAGGCGGTGGCGGCGCTCGTGTTCGCCGATCTCATGATGCTCGAAGGACGTATACCGCGCGTCCTCCCGTCGTAAAAGCCTGCCGAAAAACAAAAAGAAAATGTGGTGCCCGGGGACAGAATCGAACTGCCCACGCAGGGATTTTCAGTCCCTCGCTCTACCGACTGAGCTACCCGGGCACCGGCAAGTGGCGATACTATCCATCACCGGCGCGTAGTCAAGGTTTTTGTCGCCGCAGTGAAGTTTGTTCACAAACGGCGCAACCTGTGCTATAGAACGCCGAAGAGGATACTAGGAGAAGACATGAAGATCGCAGAGAAACTAATCGAAGAGCGGCTCACCGCCACGGTGCGGGATCGCTTCCCCGACGCGCCGGCCGAACGGCTTTTCGTGACGCGGACCGCCGAGGAGCAGTTCGGCGATTATCAAACCAACTTCGCCATGGCAGTGGCAAAAGATCTCAAGAAAAATCCGAAACAGATCGCCGACGAGATCGCCGCGGCGCTCGGTA
>CALITV010000137.1 GCA_938048925.1 uncultured bacterium
CCGATCGGCGACCCGCTCGGCATCACCTCGTTCCAGAACGGCGCGTGGCGTGAGCCCGATTATACCGGCGACTGGGCCTTCCGGACGCGCGGCGAACTCGTCTTTCTCAACGAACGGCTCCAGAACGGTGATTACCTCGCGTGGTCGAGCAGCGACGATACCCTTACCGCCGAGCCGGTGACCGAGAACTTCTGGGGTCTCGCGGCGGCAGTCGAGGCCGCGTTCCGCTGGAAGGATCTCCGGATATTCGGCCTTGCCTCGTGGCGATCGCTCTCGTTTCTCGTTTTCGATGCACCGGGTCTCATCCCGTTTCAGACCTTTCCGCAGGGGGCGAAGATACGCGATGAATTGGCTGCGTCGCTTGCCCTCGACTATCGCTGGCAGGTGCTCTGGTTCGGCTTCTCGACCGGCATCAAACAGCCCGCCTCCTATCGCGCCCCCGGTAGTGAGCGGACGACCGTCGTCAAGGACCGGCTCGTCGCCAACACCAAAAAGGTCTTTACCGCGCGTAACCGCGAAGACCTTCCCGACGGCGCCCGTCCGCTCAACATCGCCTTCTGGAGTTTCATGGTAAAGGCACACCTCACGCCGGCGATCGCCGCAGGCGCACAACTGTCGTTCACCAAAGACGCGAACCGCTCGAAGCCGGTGCCCGACCCCGACACTGGTGCCAATGTCCTTTTCTGGGACGATGAGAAGACCCGCAACATTCTTTCGTTTTTCGTGAGTCTCGAGGGAAGATTTTGAGAGTTCGGACGGTTGTGGGGGAATGCGGCCTTTTCTTGTGCACACCTGCCTCTCGCCATCGTAACAGGAAGCCCTGCGGCGTACTCTTGAGCGAGAATTCTTTGTCGTTTTTCTTGAAAGAAGTTCGGTAACGCATACAATCCATTCTGTTTTTCGGGAAAAAAACCGTGACGCAATCGAATCTCATAAAAGGTATTGTTGTTGGTGCCGGAGTGTTGCTGGGCCTTCTTTTCTCAAAAACACCGTTTGCCGAAAAACTGGATTTTCTCTTTTTCGACTTCGCTCAGCGTAATGTCCCGGTAGACGGCGATCCGCACAGTGTTGTCGTAGCACTCGACGAGCAGACATTCGAGACCTTTGGTTGGCCGCTCGGTAAAGATGTTTACGCGGCGCTTACCGTGGTGCTCCATGAGGCGGGGGCCAAAAAAGTGGGCCTCGACCTCTTCTTCACCGATCGTTTCGAGAGTTATCTCGAAGAAGAGGGGACTCGCGAATCGGCGCAGAGGAAGGAGGAACTCCTCGGATCGGCAGTTGCGGCGACCGATCCAACGATTAAGGATGTCGGCTCGACGCCGCAGGCCGGCAACGAACCGCTCGTGATGGTTCATGTGAACCGTATCGAAGCGCTCGATCGTGGCATCACCGTCGTACCGGTGCCACGCTGGATCGGATGGGCCGCGGCAACATTCGTTTCTTTCGTTGCCGAGATATTCTTCCGGCGGGTCATACCGCTCCTTGCTGCCGCGTTCCTCTGTGCCGTCGCCTCGTTTGTAGCAGTGTTTTTCCTCTATACGAAGGTGTTTTTCTTCCTGCCGGTTTCGAGCGTGCTTTTCCCGTCGTTTTTTGTCCTCGGGTTCGCCGCCGACGAGGCGACCGACGAGGCGAAGATGCGCCGGGCGCTCGACGAGATTCTCAAAAAGGCGCGCGAACGGGTCAAGGAGAAGGCGAAGGACGGCGCCGACAAAGTGAAGACGGCCCATGTCGCCGGCAGAAAGGCCGATGAGGTAGTCGCAAAGCCGGAACTGTTCAAACTCCTCTTCTGGGACGAGGTGCGTTAGCGCTCGAGCGCGGCGCTTCCCATTTCTATCTTTTGGGAAATCTGTGCGGCAACGAGGGCGAGTCCATTTTCGTTCCAATGAATGTCATCGGGAAAGAAATAGCGGGAAATCACTTCGGAGGGAGGAATCTCATTGATAAACAGCGGGAAAAGGTCTATGAACTCGATGCCCCGTTCCTCACAGAATTTTTGCCACACCTCTTGCTGGCGCGAGGGAAGTTCTCGACGTTCTATCTGAGTGCGCCACGGGTGAACCGAGATATGAAATCGGATGCCGTGATCGGCGAAAATCTTCGCTAATCGGTCGGTGTAATCGAGCGCTAACGAGAGCCCCTCTTTTCCCCATCGTTCGAATTCGTGCTCATCGAAAGTCCACAAGGGTCGAACCCGATAGTATTCTCCAAGATTGCCCCAAAACGGGGAAAACTCCGAGCGAGGATTTTCCGTGAGGGGCCCGAAACGGTCCCAGAGCGTCCGGAAAAGGAAGGTATGTTGATAGAAAAGAAGGCGCGCCTTTTCCACGAACGCGAACGGCGGATCGTTGTCGGACACAAAGTAGGCATACACGATCTCGTCTTGGATATCGCCGATATCGAGGAGCAGATAGACATCGTCGGCAAAGAAGCCCTGTTCGACAAGGTGTTTGAATCGCAGATAGTAGAGCTTCGGGGAATAAGAAACGGTGCCGGCGTTCAAAATCTCGATACCCCGCGGCCCCAGATGCCGCGCAATGATACCCGGGATTGTTTTTTCGTAAGGATACCCAACCCCTTCGACGAATGAATCACCGGCGATGACGATCCGTTTTCCGGGCGCCTTCAGTGGCACGGTGCGCGGTTTTTCGTCCAGCATGCCCAGTGAGTTGGTCGCTACGCGATAGGGGGCACCGAAGCCCCAGCGGGTCACCCGTTCCTCGGAGGGCTTGAGGCCATGGTGATAGATGGGGCTGTCGCACCGGAACAGATTGTCGTTCACCGTGGACAAGGCGGCGGCGAGTACATCGAAGATCGCGAAAAAGAGCAGAATAACGATGACATTGAACAGAACGAGTTTCCGTGTCGGCGTCGTTCCAATGCGGCGGAAAAGAAAAAGAATAAGGACCGCGGACAGCGTTAGCGGATGGACCGCCCCAGCAAGCACATATTCCATTCGGTGCTCCGCGTCGAGTGTTCCGAGACCTCTTTTTGGCACAAATCTTTTGATTTTTCAAGCAAACATCGGTAATGTTGTCCCATCGGCGAACGGGTCGTGCGGAGGTTCCGATGACGCTCATGACATTTCCCCATCGGGACGGTGTCACCGAGGTGCACTGTGGTGTACCGTTCAGCGCGCTTCTGTCTTCCTTCGACAGGCGGCGGACGGTCGTCGTCACCGATACCACCGTGGGCCGGCTCTATGAACGGCAATTCGATGGATTCCCAGTGGTGACGATCGGCGAGGGAGAGACGGGCAAGACGCTTGCCACCGTGGAAGACATCTGTCGCTCTTTCTTGGAACGGGAGGTTGACCGCTCGTGGACGGCGCTCGCCGTCGGCGGCGGTATCGTCTGCGACATCGCCGCCTTTGCGGCCGCTCTCTGGATGCGCGGTATTCACTGCGTTCTCGTACCGACGACGCTCCTCGCGATGGTTGACGCCGCTATCGGCGGTAAGAACGGCGTCAATTTCGACCGGTACAAAAACCTCGTCGGAACCGTTCGTCAGCCAGAAAAGATCATCGTGGATGCAGGCTTTTTGAAGACTCTGCCGCGCCGTGAAATGTTGTGCGGCTTTGCCGAAATCATCAAGCACGGGCTCATCGCTGATGCCGCCTACTTCGCGGAGGTCGAACGAACGATCGGGGAGGAGCTCTCGCCCGAAACGCTCATCGCCCGTTCGATCGAGATAAAGATGGCCGTCGTTTCGCAGGATGAGACCGAACGAGGGATCCGCCGCATCCTCAACTTTGGTCATACGATAGGCCACGCCATCGAGAAACTTGACCCTTCGCGGCGTCACGGAGAGGCGATCGCCGTCGGCATGGCGCTCGCGGCGGAACTTTCGTGGCGCTACAACTATCTTTCTGCAGGAGAGGTATCGCGAATTCACGCGCTTCTGCTTCGGGCAGGTTTGCCGGTCAAGACTTCGCTGGCGGTGGGCGATCTTATGCGGTCCATCCGGCTGGATAAAAAGCGGCGTGGCGAGGCGATGGCCTTCATTCTGCTCGAACAGATCGGAAAAGCGAAGGTGGTCGAGATTCCGCTCCGCGAATTGGAGGATGCCCTTGCGGTGGTGTGTGAGCGTCGGTGAGCCAACGGTGGCCCAATGCCGGAGGGTTTTGCGGCGCACCCCTTTTGCCGAGGTGCGGCTCGATCTCATCGAGGACATATCGCCTGCCGCCCTACCGATCCTCTTTCGCCGGGATAAAGAGCGGATTGCGACCTGCCGCACCGGACGCTTCAGCGATGCAGAGCGGCTTGCCCTTCTTGCACGGGCGGCCGAGTCGGGAGCCGCGTATCTCGATCTCGATCTCGAGAGTGATTTGAAGCGAGGACAAAGTCTGTTTTCTCTTCGGTTGCTCCCCTTCGCGGAGAAACAGGGATGTCGCCTCATCGCCTCGCGTCATTTTTTCGACCGGATGCCGAGCGATCGGGTGCTTTTTTCCACGGTTCGACATCTTGCGACCTTCGAGCCGGCCTTCATCAAAATCGCAGCGCGCACCGAGACCGAGCACGAGGCAGCACGACTCCTTGCTCTGCTCACGCTCGATGAGCGCATTGTTCCGGTCCCTATGGGAGAGTGGGGAGTGGCGGGAAGAACCGCCGCGCTCCTGCTCGGTGCCCCGTTTACCTATGTCGCCCCCAGCGGTTGCCGGCCGACGGCATCGGGACAACCATCCGAAAAGATAATGAAAAAACTTCTTCGGGCCTTTGAATATCGAGGCTGAGAGGCGCGGAAAACCGTGTGCGGCATAACCGGATTTGCGGGGAACGGAACACGCGACGACATTCGCCGCATGACCGACGCCCTTGCCCATCGCGGACCCGACGCCGACGGATTCTGGCACGATCCCTCTGCGGGAGTCTTTCTCGGACATCGGAGGCTTTCGATCCTTGATCTCTCCGGCGGTGCCCAACCGATGCGGGCGAGCGATGGCGATCTTGTCGTCATCTTCAATGGAGAGATTTACAACCATCTCGACCTCAGAAAGGATCTCGAGCGCGAAGGGGCGGTGTTTGTCACCGACCACGCCGACACCGAGGTGCTCCTGCACGCCTATCGGCACTGGGGCGATGATTTTGTGAACAACCTCAATGGCATGTGGGCCTTTGCGCTCTATGACCGGTCACGGAAACGACTGCTGCTTTCGCGCGATCGTTTTGGAAAAAAGCCGCTTTTTTACACGCATCAAGGCGATACCTTCGCCTTTGCGTCGGAACTTTCGGCATTGCGTTGCCACGGTGCTCTCCACTTTTCGCTGAGTGAAAAAGGACTCAAGAAATACTTTGCCTACGGCTACATACCGGCGCCGCATACCGTATTCAGCGAGGTTTCGAAATTACCCGGGGGACACAGTCTCTCGTTCGATCTCACCATGGGAGAACTGCGGGTATGGCGTTACTGGGAGTTCGAGATAGAGCCTTTTGAAGAACTCCCTCATAACGCAGAAGAAATCTGGTGCGAGCAGATTCGGGAACTCTTGGGTGCGGCGGTAAAGCGACGCCTCATGAGCGATGTGCCCCTCGGTGTTTTCCTGAGCGGCGGTATTGACTCATCGGCGGTGACCGCCTACGCGGTGCGCCATGCGGGGGCCGAACGGATGAAGACCTTCTGTATCGGGTTTGCCGAAAATGATTTCGACGAATCGCGATATGCAGACAAGGTTTCAAAACTATTAGGGACTTCTCACCACGAAGAGGTGCTTTCGCTCGAAATAGCGAGCGGTCTTGTTCCCGAGATTGCCCGGCGTCTCGACGAGCCGATGGGCGATCCTTCCCTTTTGCCGACATTCCTCCTATCACGGCATACCCGCCGTGCGGTAACCGTGGCTTTGGGGGGCGACGGCGGCGATGAACTGTTTGCCGGTTACGACCCGTTCCGCGCCCTTGCCGTCTCACAGGTGTACCAGCGTATCATGCCGAAACCACTGCATAAAGCAGTTAGCCTGTTTGCCTCGATACTACCGGTGTCGCACCGCTACATGAGCCTCGATTTCAGGATAAAGCGAACACTGCGGGGGCTTGATTATCCTCCACACCTCTGGCCGGCCATCTGGATGTCCACCCTTCTTCCTCGGCAACTTACCGAACTTTTCGGAACGCCGACCGATATCGAAGATCTCTACGCGGAGGCTGTCACCGCGTGGGACCGGTGCCGCTCGAACAATGTCGTAGACAAGGTCCTCTGTTTCTTCACGAAACTCTATCTCCAAGACGATATCCTCGTCAAAGCCGATCGGGCAAGTATGATGGTCTCGCTCGAGGTGCGGGCTCCCTTTCTCGACATTGATCTCGTCAATCTCGTCCGTCGGATACCGGCCTCTTACAAGTTGCGCGGTAACACCACGAAATACCTCCTCAAAAAGGCACTCGAGCCAGTGCTCCCACGGGAGATACTCTATCGAAAGAAGAAAGGGTTCGGCGTTCCGGTCGGTCGGTGGCTCAAGGAGCGGCGAATAGTGGTGACGCAGGCCGAGATGGCGCGCACCGGCCTCAACATGGCCGTCATGAACCGTCTCTACGACGAGCATATCGCGGGCAAGAGCGATCACCGCCTGTTTCTCTGGAACCTCAAGGTGTTGGGTAGTTGGTTGGAAACCTAGATGCGAGTTCGGTTTCCCATCAATAGAGCAACTGTCGGCGAAATGGGCCGCTTTCTCTTCGTCGGTCTGACGAACACCGGTCTCACCCTTGGCATCATTTTCGTGCTGCTTTGGCTTGAGGTACCGCTCATCACGGCAAATATCATCGGTTATGGTGCCGGATTCATTAACAGTTTCATCTGGAACCGTCGCTGGACTTTCCGAAGCGACGGCGTGGTTTGGCGTGAGATGGTCATCTATACGATCGTCTGGATTGCCTGCTATCTTCTCCAAATGGGGGCGCTTCTCGTTTCGTCGCGCTGGCTTGGTCTCTCTGATACGGTAAGCACCCTCGTCGCTATGGTGTTCTTCACCGGTCCGAACTACCTCGGCAACCGCTGGTTCACCTTCCGGCGGTAGCACTTTCAGGGCGACGGTTTCTGGCAAACGATCCCGATGCGATCAACGAGATCGCCCGCTGCGCCGAACATCTCGCGGATGAAGGCTTCCCTCGGGCAGAGGAACTCGAACACGATGCCCTCGGCTCCCGCGAGCGGCATCTTCTCGATCTTCTCGCCGCACCGGCAGAGCGGTGCGAGGTCGCTTACGAAGGCATCGTATTTTCCCCAGATGCCGGCGAAGAGACATTCATCGGGACACCTCAGCGTCGTGCTTTCCGGAGAAGGTTTTCCCATGATGCGCGGTGGGTTGCTGTCGCACAAGAGGGCTGCGCCGGCGACATGTCCTTCGCTCCGTGAGACAATGAGACCGCGTGCCGGGCCCTCGCAAGAGAGGCTCGTCGGTGTCCCCCCGGGACCACCGAA
>CALITV010000138.1 GCA_938048925.1 uncultured bacterium
CCTGCCCGACGAAATCGTCGTTCCATGTGTGTTTGAAGAGGATGTTGTTCTGGAAGACATCGATATGGGCGAGGACATGGTAGAAGATCATCACATTGAGCCAATCGGGGTTGTTGTCGTTGTAGAACGAGATCGCGGGGCGCGCATTGATGACCGTCTCGTAGGGGTTCGATGGATAGAGTTTGTATTTTCCCTGCTCTTTGAGCACCTCGACATCGTGGACCCAGTAGTCGTAGAGCGTCGGGATCATCACCTTTGGCGCCAGTTCGATGAGGTCGCGGTTGGTGACGATATATTCGAGCGTCTCCTCGCTGAAGTGGAGCCCCGCCTCCCGCGCGCGGCGTTTGCACTCTTCCATGATGCCCTTGACATGCTGGCTGATGAGTTCCATTGCAACGATCCCTCTGCTGATATGCTATACGAGCATCAGCATAACAACAGCTGGGGATAAAAGCAATTCTCTTTTCCCCGTTTCCTTGATGAGAGTAGGAGAAAAGCGCCTATCGTGAGTCGTTGCTTTTTCGCGCCGCCGCTCTATGCTGTTCCCAACCTGCAAGAGGAGGCCCCATGAACAAGGTCGCGCTCGTCACCGGCGCTTCGAGCGGTATTGGCCGGGCGCTGCTCGATTGCTTTGCTGCCGACCAAAGAGACCTCGTCATCACAGCGCGTGATGTGGCGGCGCTCAGGAAAGCGGCCGCCGAGATCAGCGCGCAGTACGGGGTGAAGGTCACCGTCATTCCCGCCGACCTCGCCGATCCGGGGGCGCCGCGGCGGCTTTTCGACGAAATAGAAAGGCAGGGCATCGTCATAGAGTATCTCGTCAACAACGCCGGGTTCGGTCACTATGGTTTTTTCCATGAGGCCGATGCCCGGAAGATGAGCGACATGGTGCAGGTCAATATTGCGGCGCTCGTAGCGCTCACGCGACTCTTTCTGCCCGGTATGGTGGCGCGGAGAAGCGGTCGCATTCTTCAAGTTTCGTCGCTTGCCGGGTTCCAGCCGGGGCCGCTCATGGCGGTGTACTATGCCACCAAGGCCTTCGTTACCTCGTTCTCGGAAGCGGTTGCCGAGGAACTTTCGGGAACGGGCGTCACGATGACCTGTCTCTGCCCCGGTCCGGTGCATACCCAGTTTGCGGCACGCGCCGAGTTCAATCATTCGCGTGTTTTCCAGAAAAGCCACATCGCGACCGCGGCGGATATCGCCGCTTACGGCTATCGCGCGATGAAGGAGGGGAAGGTGCTCGCCATTCCCGGATGCAACAACAAGGTGCTTGCCTTCGTTGGTCGCTTCATCCCGCGCCGCCGGCTCGTCAAAGTGGTGCGCTGGATGCAGGAGAAGCGCGATGACCGCTAGTGTCCGCAAACTTGCAAAATCGTAACACAGTTCTATGATGGCCGCGTAATGAAGGAGGGCGCGCCGTGACCTTTGCGGAGATCATGGAAAAAGGCGGGGTGCTCATGTATCCCATCCTCGCCTGTTCGATTATCAGCGTAGCGGTGCTCTTCGAACGGCTCTGGGCGTTCCGCCGATCGCGCATCGCGCCGAGCCTCGAACTCTATCTGCACATCGCCGCCAAACAGCGGCGGGAAGAGATCCTCGCCGAGGCGCAGAAACGCGACGACCTCTTGTCGGAACTCGTGTACAAGGTGCTCTCCGACGACGGTGTCTTCGATACGGCGCGCATGACCGGCATCCACGCGAAACATCTCGGTCTTTCGCTCTACCGGTTCGTCTCGGTTCCCGGTGTCATGGCGACCGTCTCGCCGCTTCTTGGTCTTCTGGGAACGGTGCTCGGAATGATAAAGATATTTACGCGGTTTTCCGACATGGGGGGCAATCCGCTCATCCTCGCTTCGGGCATTTGGGAGGCGCTGCTGACGACTGCCGCTGGCCTTTCGGTCGCCATTCCGAGCCTCATTATCTATCGTTATTTGCTGTACCGTGCCGATCGGACTGCCGGGGATCTCGAGTTTGCCGTCGAGCGGCTCCTTGCCTATCTGCCGTCGGTCGGTGCCCCCTCTCGGATGCCGGGAACGGGATCTGGTTCTTGACTTTGTTCGACAGGCATGACACCATCGGTGTTGGAAACCTTTCATAGGGGAGGAATAGTTATGATGCGTGTGATGGTTGTTGTGACGGCGCTCCTTGTTACCGCACCGCTGTGGGCCGGTGCCGCCTTCGCCGAGGCGATAGACAAGGAAGGCAACTGCTCGACATGGACCTTTTTCCAGAAGGACAAAGCAGGCGCGAGCACTGCCGCTGCCGAGGCGATCAAGAAACTCAGGGAACAAGCGAAAGAACAGAATCTCGGCAATGTGAAGTTCTCGTCGCCGGCGAGCACCGCGATGGATCACGGTGTCTATGTCGTTGTTTTCGCGGCCTATGAACACAAAGGCGAGGCGCGCTGGAGTCACGGGTTCGGGTTCCATAAGAATTCCGCGAAGGAGGCCGAGAAGGCGGCGGTCGCTAACCTGAAGAAAAAAGACAAGTTCTGGAAACCCGACTACGGGTATGATGTCAAGGAATCAAAAAATTTCTAAATAGAACCTCTTTTTCGACAAACTTTCAACATTTCCCCCCCGCGGCGGTTTGTGTTTCTTTTTTGTGAACACCTCTTTTCCTCGGTTTTTTACACCTTGCGCGAAGCGCCGTTTCAAACGGTATCTCACGCGAGTGGCAAGAAAGAAGACAACATCTTGAAGTTCTTGACGGGAAATTCATTTTCAGTGCCAAGAGCAACGAAGGAGGACTCAAATGTTGAAACTCTTTTGGGGAAGACAAACCGGTGTGTTTCAGAAGACTTGTCCATGGCAATGAAAAGCGACGGGGCAAAATTTGACAGGAAACGCTTCCTTGCTATGGTGTTCGGTGTTCAGGAGAGGAGCACCGAGCAGGTAGGCGGGCCGAGAGGCGGCTTCTCGATGAAGCCCGCTGAGGGGTATCGGTGCCGAAACGAGGCAGCGGGTCGCCGTTGTCATCGTTGGACGCTGGGGCTGAATCCCCGCGGCTGTCACGAGTGTTCGTGGAGCGCTTCTGAAGGGCCGGTAGAGTCCTTTGTTTCCTCCTTCACTCGTTCCTCTCGGCAACTTGGAAAAAACCGGAAGGAGTGTCTTGCATGGTCACCGTGCTCAAATTTGGAGGGACATCGGTCGGCTCAGCCGCGACGATTCGGCAGGTATCTCGCATCGTTGGGGCGGCGGAAGGAAAACGGCTCGTCGTCGTCTCGGCTTTCGCAGGGGTGACCAACGGATTGGTTGAAATCATCGAATCTCTCGAGAGGGGAGACGAACAGGGCGCCGTAGCGGCGCTTGGGCATGTGAGCGAAAGATGCGCTTCGATTATTCACGACTTATCGCTTCAGGGGGCGGTCGTAGAAAAATACGAAGAGGAGATAGCGCGTCTCCGTGCTCTCATACCCGCCATCTTGACACTCGGCGAAGTGACGCCGCGTGCCGCCGACGCGATTCTGGCCACCGGCGAGATCGTTTCATCTTTTGTTGTTGCGGCGTTTCTCGGAGCGCTGCATCTCGATGCCCGCATGATCATGATTACCGATGATTCCTTTGGGGCTGCCCATCCCGATGAAGCGGCGATTGCACAAACGGTTTCGGAGCGGTTAGTGCCGCTGTTTTCGCAGGTTTCCATCATCGTAACGGGTGGTTACATCGGGGCCACAAAAACAGGGGTGACGACGACGCTCGGACGCGGCGGATCCGATTATTCGGCAGCCCTTTTCGCCGCGGCGCTCGGTGCCGATCGGTGCGAGATATGGACCGATGTAAACGGCCTTATGTCGAGCGATCCGCGGCTCGTGCCGACGGCACGGACGGTGCCGATGTTGCACTACGACGAGGCGGCGGAACTCGCTTTTTTCGGAGCCAAGGTGCTCCACCCACTCACGATTCAGCCGGCGGTACGGTGTGGGATTCCGGTCGTCATTCGGAATACCTTTTTCCCTGACGGGGCGGCAACACGCATCGTCGGCACCGTTTCCGGTGGCGGTATGAAAGCAGTCGCCTGCCGGCACGGCGTTGCGATTGTGCATATCCGGAGCAACCGTATGCTCGGCACCTACGGTTTTCTCGCCGAACTGTTCGAGGTGTTCCGCCGCCACCGGGTTGCCGTGGACATGGTTACCACCTCGGAAGTCAGCGTTTCGGTAACCGTTGATGACTCACTGGCGCTCGATGCGCTGGTGGCCGATCTTTCCCTGCTCGGATCGGTGGACATCGAACGGGGGTGCAGTCAGATAGCGCTCGTCGGGGCAGGGATGCGGCGTCAGTCGGGCATCGGTGCCCGTTTCTTTTCGGTGCTCCGGGACATAAACATTCTCATGGTGAGTATGGGCGCGAGCGACACCAATCTGTCGGTGGTTCTCGCCGAGAAAGATGCGCCCGAGGCGCTCCGGCGCGTTCATACCGCCTTTTTCGAAAAGGGGGAGGAGTAAATGGAGATCAACGCAACGATCGGTGGTTGTGCCGTTTCCGATCTCGTGCAGGCTTTCGGCACGCCGTTTTATTGCTACGATGCCGGAAAGGTACGGGAAAATGCCCGCCGTATCAGAGAGTCGTTCCAAAAAGCGTGGCCCGATACGGCGGTTTTCTATGCGATAAAGGCGAATCCTCACCCGCGGCTGGTGTCGCTCATTACCGCTGACGGGATCGGTGCCGATTGCGCGGCGCCCCTCGAGGTGCTCATCGCCGAGCGGGCGGCAAATCCTCGGGAGCGGCGTATGTACACAGGAAACTACGAATCGCGTGACGATTTCGTTGCGGCCGCCCGCTGCGGCGCGATCAACCTCGATGACATAGGGGCACTCGAACGGCTGCCGGTTGGCTATGACGGTATTCTGTCGTTTCGGATCAATCCCGGCACCGGCAGGGGAAGTCACCCGGGCATTGTCACCGGCGGTCCCGATGCAAAGTTCGGCATCCCGCTCGAAGCGGCGCCGGATGCCTACCGGCGGGCCTACGAACGAGGATTTCGCCGTTTCGGCATACACCTCATGGCCGGTTCGAACAACCGCGAGGCGGCCTTTTTTGCCGCGATGACCCGGTTTCTCTGCGATGCGGCGGCTACGGCGATCCTGCCGCTCGAAGTGAAACCGCTCTATCTCGACATCGGCGGCGGTTTCGGAATTCCCTACCGTGACGAGGAAGCACCGCTCGACCTCGCTAAGACGGCCTTTCTCGTCGCACAGGAGATGCGTGCCTTCGGCGCACGGAGCGGGCTTGAGAAACTGACATTGCGTATCGAGCCGGGGCGCGCGATCGTCGGTGATGCGGGCTATCTCGTGACCCGGGTGACCGCCGTAAAAGAGGGGACACGCCGCTTTGTGGGGCTCGATGCCGGCATGAATACCCTGCTCCGCCCCGCGCTCTACGGGGCATTTCACCGCGCCGAGGTCGTCGGTAAGGAGCACCCGATCGGCCCTGCCGCCTTGTGCGGTCGTTTGTGCGAGAACACCGATATCTTCGTGAACGATATACCGTTTCCCGCCGTTGCCGAAGGCGACATCGTGGTCTTCCGCGATTGTGGCGCGTACTGTGCGACGAAGGCGTTCG
>CALITV010000139.1 GCA_938048925.1 uncultured bacterium
ATGCGCCGGCGCTCCGCTGGGCCGCCGAGCGGCAAATACGCATCTCGACCAACTATCTCGACGCCGCGAAGTACCCCGAAACCGACGTGCTCATCGAACTTGCCGAGTCGCGTCCCGATCTCATGACGCTCATCAAGGAACACCTGCCGAAACGAGCGATACTTATTACGAACGATCAGGCCGAATTCCTTTACACTATTCTTTCCGCCGTCGTCGAGGGTGAGTTTGCTTCGGTCGAAGACCGCTTTCTGCGCAACATCAAGGACATACAGAAATCCATCGGTGATTTCGCTACCATCACCAAGAACATAGATATCCTCGCCATCAACGCCTCCATAGAAGCGGCACGCGCCGGCGAGGCAGGAAAGGGGTTCGCCGTCGTCGCCACCTCGATCAAGGACCTCGTCAAGAACAGCCGCGACACTCTCCAACATGTGCGCACCGTTCTCGAAAAACTGACGACGATCCACAAGGATATGCAGGAAACCCGTAAGAGTCTGAAGCGATCCGACGAAGAGTCGAAAATCTACTGACCGCTTCCCGAGAAGAAAAACCGCTTCATGTCCGGCGTAGGAAAGGCTATGTCGAGCACCCGCCGCGCCGTATCGGTGCCATAGTTCCGTTCAACCGTATCGTAGAACTCGGTCGAGCGCATCTTGATCTCGTCGAGCGCTTTGTTCCAGTCTATCTCGCCGCGAAACCATCGCACCTGTATCTCTTCGATCTCACCGAGCAGACGGTCATAGTCTCCCCCGATACGACGGCGCGCATCTTCGTCGAATCCATTCTGAAGAAGCGCCCCTTCGAAGGCCCCCTTCCAAGTTCGCTGGAAAGCTTTGCTCGCCTCTCGGAGCACCCGCTCCTGCCGCTGTTCGACCTGAGCAATCTCCCCGCCGCTTTCCCCCGTATTCCCATGAGTTTGACCCTTTATGCGCTCCATATCAGAACGCAGGCTCTTCAACTGGGCCTCCAGAGAAGCAATCGAGAAGAGATCCTTTACCGGCATGGTCCCTTCGGCGGCGGCACGGTCTTTCAGCGCGGCCGTTTCAGCCTCAATCGTCGCGACACGCGCCTCGAGAGACAAAAGCGCTTCGTCATCCGCCGAACGCAGGGACGCAACCAACGCCACCGTTGCCATCACAAAAGCGCTGAGAGAAAGAACCGTGATGCGTGTCTCAGGGTTGATGAACATCGCGGCACACCTCCTTCCAAGAAAGTCTTTCACGCCACCATGCCAGCATTTCGTCGGTGAACCCCGCCTTGAGAAGCGTCGCCCGCTCTCGGTCGCCCGTGCTTCGTTTCAGCAGGGCAAGGAGCGGTGCCGTTTTCTCGTCGAAAGACCGAGCATCGGCGCTTTTCTCTCCGAAGACCTCGCGCCATAGCGAGGCGGACCGCTCGCTGTCGTCGGGAGCGGGGATACAGCGGTTCGTCCATAAACGCTCATGGAGCGCACCTCCGGTGAACTCTCTAACGCTCAAAAACGCCGTCACCGAGAAGTTCTTCGTGAATCCACGGCTCGCCAATGTCACCGGTTGATCGGCAATCAACAGGAGCGGGAGATCGGCGCGACGCTTCTCTATGGAAAACAACAGGGAGTACACCCCCGCGGCAAAGGACACCCTTACCTCGACATAACCGCTGACTCCTTGGAGATCGAAGAATCCTTTGCGTTCGCCGTTTATCGCAAGGGTTCCCTTTTCGGCTCCGTCGAGCACGAATGTGATGGTGCGCTGAGCAGGAATGTCCACATGCACGGGAAGATAAACCACATTCGTTCCGGCGGCCGAAAGATACGGTGCGACCGGAAGGAGCACCGCACCGCGTCCTTTCAGCGGAAGACGATATCTGGCAAGGAAAATGTCTTTGCTCCGATCAGAACGGTCAACGGTTATCCACGAGGAGAAAGATTCTATCGGTTCGTAGAAAATGCGATAGTATTCAACGGGAGCGAGCGAGGAACGAGCGCTGAGCATCAACCAAAAAAAGACGGGGAGCACCGTCAATGCTCCCCGCATAAAGGAACGAAACATCGGCAACGCTACTTGATCTCTTCGAGCAACGCGCGCGCCTTCAGGAAGTACTCGTCGGTGACGAGAAGGCTCTTAATGAGTTGCTGGAGAAGTTTACGGGCCCGAGTCTTGTCCGACTCCTTGGCACCGAAAGCGTCCCAGTATATCGCCTTCGCCTTCGAACTGATAGAATCAAGGCCGCTCTTCGCCGTCTTATCGTCGCGATTGAGATAGAGTGCCTGCACGAACAGATCGCGCGCCGCCGCCAAATCGTTTTCGTTGAGTTTGTCAAGACCAGATCGCGCCAACACATCGGCCAATTGAGCCTCTATCTTTTTAGTCGTCTCGGTAAGTTCCAGATCGCGTTTCGACTCGATTTTATAAGGTTCCTTATAGCGCGACTGCACCAGTTTGAGCTCCTCGGCGGATATGGCATCGAGTTTCTTCTGATACTCTGCATCTATCGCTGCTTTTTTCTTGCGCGCTTCTTCTTTGTCCTTCGCCGCATCTTCTTCCCGTTTGGCCTTCATGCGCTCGATCTCGTCGCGGAGTTTCTGCTCCTCGTCCTTCATCTTGGACTGCTTCTTGTCCCACTCTTCTTTTTCTTTCGCCAAGATCGCTTGCCGCTTTTCTTTTCGTTTATCCTTTTCGGCGAGCAGCTTGTCGCGCTGCGCCATCAGGTCCTGTTTCTGTTTTTCCCGCTCGTTCTTGTCCTTTATTTCCATCTGCTCATACTTCTCGACGACCTTCCTTTTGGCTTCCTCGTAAGCAGCCGTCTCTTTTTCCTGCCGCTCGCGCCACGCCTTCTCCTTTTTCTGCGACTCGGCTTGGAATCTGACTTTCGCATCATCGAGTTTCTTTGCCCATTCGGCATTCGCGACGGCGATGTCGTTCTGCGCCTTCTCTATTTCTTTGGTCAAGTCGGCTATCCGTTGGCGAATACCGGCGGTACGGTCATCGAACGCCTTCTTGCGCCGTTCCTTTTCTTCGTCCCAGCGCTTGTACTCCTCGGCGCGTTTCTTCTGCCGTTCTGCTATCTTGGCATCTCGCTCCTTCTGGGCATCGGCAACTGCTTTGTCAATACTCTTCCTAAAGCGGTCTTTCTCCGCAAGGAAGGCCTTGTATTCCTTCTCGGCAACCGCCTTCTGCGCCTTTTTCTCCTTTTCGAACTTTTTGTTTTCGTCCTGAAGTCGTTTGTTCTCGGTGACATTCTTCGTATCGAGTTCGGTCATCTTCGTTTCGTAGGCTTCGTCTATCGCGGCAACTGCTTTAGCGAGGATCTCCTCGCGTGCCTGCTCATGTTTCTCGAGCGCTTTCGTAACCGCCGCCAATTCGGCATTTAACTTCTTGTATTCTTTCGCCCGCTCGGCATCGAGTGCCGCGATCTCTTTCTTGATGTTCTTGGCGAAGCCTTTGTCAAGAGCGTCCCTTTCTTTTGCCGCCGCCGTTTTCATTTTCATGAGCACCGACGCCTTTTCGGCTTTTTCCGCGGCGAGTTTCTTGATCTCGGCCTGCAACGCCGCCTTCTGCGCTGCATATTTTTCACCGATTTTCTTGATTTCCGCCTTCAACACCGCATCGAATCCCTTGGTCTGCGCGAGCACCGCAGCCTTTTGTTTCTCGATATCCTCTATCTTTTGCCGTCCGGCTGCCTCGATGCCTTTCATTTTCTCCGCCTTATCGGCGAGGAGCGCCTTCTTCTGCCCTTCGAGAGCGGCGAGTCTCTCGGCGAACGGTTTGCGAGTCTCTTCCAGCTTATCCTTGTCCACCTTGGCACTGCGCTTTTCCCAGCCCTTTATTTCCTTGCGCACCGCAGCGATTTTCGCGCCGAGTGCAGCGATGTCGGCTGATATCTTGCCCTTTTCTGACTTCGCCTCTTCCTCGATTTTGCCCACCAGCATCGCTTTCTGTTCCTTGAGCGACTTGATCTCGGCCGCTTTTTCGGCAAGAACCGCCGCCTGCCGTTGCTTTACCGATTTGAGGATCGCGTTCACCTTGCGATCTATCTCGGCCGCTCCCGACTTGAGCGCTTTTTCGCGCTGAGCCGACCCGATCTTTTGTGCTTTAATCACCTCTGCGACCTTCTTCTGGTGCGCCTTCAGAGCCTTCTCCTTATCGTTCTCTATCGCCCGTATCTTTTTCTGGATCTCCAGCGTCTCTTTCGCCTTTTCCGCCTCGAACTTGTCCAATTTCTCCTTGTTCTGGGCGATCTGCCGTTCATACCCCGATTTTTTCATCTGGATGGTGCGGTTCGCCGACTCTTCGGTGAACTTCAGTTTGCGGTCAAGCGAGCCCTCATCCATCTCTATCTTGCGCATCGCCGCTTGGTGCTCGCGTTCCGCCTTTGCGAGTTCCGCCTTGTTGTTCTTGAGTTCCACCTTCTTGTCTTGGAACGATTGTATTTCGTTGGTTTTCGCCACGCGGATGGCGTCAAGGAGTTCCTGTATCTTATTCACCTCCTCAACCTTTTTGTCCTCGAGTTCGGCGATCTCCTGATTCATCTTGTCAACGAGCGCGTCAACGCTATAGGGCTGCATCTGGCGTGCATACTTCTCATCTATCGCCGCGAGATCTTTATTGAGTTTTTCTATCTGCTCGTCGAAACTCCTCGCTATCGCCGCCTCCTCTTGGCCGAGTCTCGCCAGTTCCTTGCCGAACTCCTCTTCTTTCTTCGACGCATCTTGCATCTCTTTGTCCAGTTCCGCCTGCAGACGGGCCCGTTCCGCCTCCGCCTCGCGCTGGACTTGTTCCTCGACCTTGGCGAGACGCTCGGCATATTTGTTCTCGACGCCTGCTATCTTCTCTTCGATCTTGTTGGCCTCTTCGGCCCTTTTGGTGTCGTACTTCGCGTCGGTCTCGGCAAGGCGCGCCTTCTTCTGGTCGAGATCGCTGAGGAGCGCCGACTCCTGCGCCATGAGTTTCTCGATTTCCTTGTTGACAATATCGCCCCAATTCGCCTTGAGGTTTTCGAGCGCTTCCGCTAGTTTGTTTCTTTCGGTGATAATGTTATCCTCTATCTTCGCGACCCGCTGCGCATAGTCGTCCTCCAAGCGGGCTTTTATCTCCTCGAGCGCCGCTTTCTCGCGATCTATCTTCTCGTCGAACACGGCGACATTCTGGAGCGCTGCTTCGTTCTTCTGGCGTAGTTCGTTCTCTTTGGCGTTCTTTTCCGCCTCTTCGGCATCCGCTGCTTTCGCAATGGCGTTTTGGATCTGAAGGATTTTCGACTCGTACTCTTGGTCAAGTTTGGCGAGCTCGTTTTCCGCCTTCATTATCTGCTGTTCAAGCGCCTGCAGTTTTGCTTCCTGCTCCTTAGTGAGGTCGTTTTCTTTCTTAGATCTCAACTGCTCGGTCTCGTCGCCGTGCTTTCCGACCGCCGCCTCAAGCTGTTGCTTCTTAGTGGTGAGTTCTTTCAATTTCGCCTGATATTCCTGCTCCGCCTTCTGCTGGGCCTGCGCCTTGTCACTCTGGTATTTTGCATCAACGGCGCTTCGCTCTTTCTCGATATCCTCTTGAAACTTTCCCATCTTCTCGGCCGACTTGGCCATGAAATCTTCGATTTCCTTGTCAAACTTCGCAAGATCGGCCTGTCGTTTCGATTCTTCCTGGTCGTACTTGCCGAGCTGGCTGTTGAGTTGATCGAATTTCTTTTGGTATTCTCTCTCTACCTCGACGGCGTACTTGCGATCCTCGTCTTCGTTCTTCATGCGGATCGCCTCGAGTTCCGAGAGTTTCGCCCGCTCCGCCTTGTCGAACTCGTCGTTCATCTGTTGAAGTTTTTCGTTCTGCTCCGTCCGTTGCGCCTCTTTTTCCTTGCGGCGCTTCTCTATTTCGGCGATCTTGTCGGCAACCTTTTTTCCCTCGGCGTCTTCCCACTCTTTCTGTTTGTTGTAGTACGCGTCTTTTTCTTCCTGTAGCCTTTTGCGCACCTCACTGTATTTCTTCTCAATCTCGTCTATCTCCTTCTGTTGCGCCTCTTCGCGTGCTTTGTTCGATGTCTTGATGACCCCTTTTTCGCGCTGTTCGATCATGGTTATCTGACTCTCGAGCTTCACAATGTCTTGCTCGAGGGTCGAGTCGTCCTTTTCCCACTGATATTTGAGGCCCTGTATCTTCTCTTTGACCGCTTTTTCGGCCTCCTTCTGCATCGCCACGAACTCCTGAAGTTTCTTCTCCTTCTCGGCGATAGCCGCCTCCCGGTCCTTGATCCGATCGTTAACCCACTTGTCCACCTCGGCCTGTTTGTCGATGCGCCACTTGCGCGCCTCCTCTATCTTTCGCTTGAACTGATTATGGATTGAGTCAACCGCCGCGAGATCCTCTTCGTTCGGCTTCCGGTACACCGTCCGGTCAATGGAGACCTTCTGAATCACCATAAGCCGGTATCCGGCATCCCTGATCTGCGTGTCGAGGTCAAGGAGCGCCTTGAGCAGCCGCTCCGCCTTGGAGTAATCGCGTGAAGAGACAGCATCCTCGGCTGCGGAAAGTCCCTTCTTGATATTTACGACATTTTCATAGTAACGTTTTGCGTCATCATTCTGGCTGCATTTACAGTTCATCTCATTCGCAGCGCGATAGAAGGTCTCCTCGGCTCCGGACAGATCGCCCTTCTTGTAGAGCGTCATTCCCTTCTTTATCTCTTCCTTCACTTCCGAATAAGAGTAGGTTTTCGAAGCGCTCGCGGTGGAACGGCGCGAGGAAGAAGAGGATTCTCCGTCGGAAGAACTTCCTTTCGCGTACTTCGCCACCAGTTTGTTCACCGTCGCGAGCATCTTCGCCGCGATGTCTTCCTCGTCCGCGTCCGAATCGTATTCTATGCTGTCTGAACCGAGTTTCTTTCCCGACCCCGCCGTAAGATAGACGGTGATCGCCTCTTTGGTGAGTTTGCTGAGAAGATAGTAATCGGCTTCCGCCTCCTTCGCGACCTTGAGCATGCAGGTGAGATCGTCCTTACACTTGGCGGCATCTTTCGGAGAAAGTTCTTTCTCATAGTTGATCGCCTTGACCCCTTTTATGGAGGAAAGAAGCAAAGAGAAGTTCCCGAACACCGCGGAGGCGGCTCTCTCCTCGGACTTCTTGGCGGCGATCGGCATCACGATCATCCGCTCTTGGGCGAGAAGCAGAGACGAAGCGAGCAATGTCACCAGTGCTGACAAGAAAAGAGTTCTTTTCACGGGGCCCTCCTTAAGCGATGTATCTCTTCGAAATCTATAACCATTTCTTGAACGAGCAGTCTCTTCGCAATGCAGAATATCCACCTGTCCTAAAAAAGTCAACCTTTTTACGAACATTTTCACCTGTCAACGACCTTCTTCAAAAGGTCTCGATAATCTATCGTCGTCTCCTGCATTTTCCTCAGATCCTCGCCCTGCAGATACTCGTAGAATGCATCATGAAAAGCAAACGGATCGATCAGCCGTGCCGAGGAACCGAGTGTGCTGACTTCATAGTGAAGAAGCGGGAACGGAGCCTTTCCTGTGTTGCCGCTTTTTCCGATGAGATCTCCCGCCTTAACCTCGTGCCCTTGCGAAACGAGCACCTCGGACAAGTGAAGGAATCGGGCGGCATGCACGCCGTTCTTGGAAACAATCTCTATCGAGTATCCGTTGAACCGCGTCTGCCAATTGGTTCGCGCCACACGGCCGTCGAAGGTGGCGTAGACCGGCGTGCCGGTCGGCGTTTTGAAATCGATACCGGCCGACTGGAGGGTTCGGTCGTCACGAAATCCCGTTACTTGCACATATTCACGAAGAGGCGCATTCTTGAGCCGCCGCTCGAGCGAGCGGCCGTCGCCGTAGAAGAATCGCGGATAGGGACTCCCTGCAGGACGAAACGAATAAAGGTCAATAAACTTGTTCAACCGCTGCGAAAAGTAACTAACCGCAAGAACTTCGAGTGAATCGGGCATATCCTCACGCATTTTGAGCTCATCGGGCGGGATCATCCGGAACACGAACGAGAGCGTATCCCCTTGCAAGATCTCTTTTCTTAGAAGGAGATCCCACATGAGGAGACGTCCAATCTGGACCGAAAGGATCTCGGCAAGACGCGGGAAATCATAATGTTCGGCATAGCGGGCGAGTGCAGGATCCCCAGTGAAGGTTTTGTAGAAGTTGTCGGTGATGGTGAGCCACACCGGTATCTTCTCTCCGACCGGTGGTCCAGCGGTGGCGGGAAGCGCGGGCACCGTCTGGACAAGCGGCACCACCGGCTCCGACGAAGGAGATTGGGAAGCATCCTGCGGAGAAACGGGTCGCTCATAGCGCGCTGTGATGAAAGCGGTCACGAACACGACATTGAGAAAGAACGATATCCAGAAAAGCCGTTGCCACCGTTTCACTTCCGGATTGGTGAAAAGGTAGGTCACCGCGCCCTCCGTAGGAGCACCGAGAAATAAACTGAGTCGGTCTCCGAGATCTCTAGCGGACGAGCCGTCCCGAACTCCCGGTACAGATCATATAATATCTGTTCGTTCTGTTTTTCATAGAAAAAAAAGGCGAAGTCGGCCTCGTGGAGATCGTTGGTGCCACGGATGTCATGCCGGATGAATCCTTCGCGTTGTAAATAGAGAAATGAGTTCCAATTAAGCCCTTCGTAGTAACTCATCACGAAAAGTTTCGCGCCGCGCGGCGCGGTCGCGTTGAGCACCGGACAAAGGGGTAAGATGTCGTAACCCCAAAAATTCCGCTGCATATACCGATCGGCCGCCCCCTGAACGCCGCCGATGAGCGCGTTATAGAACGCGGCACCATGCTGAGCGAATTTTATGTTGGGCACAATCAGTGCAGTAAGCGCAATGATGATGACGACCGCTTCGACCACGGCTCGCTGCACGCGATGCACGCCCCGCGCAATCTCGCACACTCCTTCGCAGACGACGGCCAGACCCGCAACGAGCAGGATCGGCTGACCGGTGAAGAAGTGTTTGATGCCACCGAAGATAGGAACCGAGGGAAGCGCGATGAGAAAGATGGGAAAGAGGGCACCGACAAGAAAAAGAAGCCCGAGATGCCTCCGCAACGGCCCGCTCCGCGGTGAAAGAATCCACCACGAAAAGAGGACGATGGCGGCGAAGAAACAGACAAGTTGCGGCACGGGTGTGGTAAAGAAGGTCATACCCCACGGATAGGAGAAAGGGAAAGGGGCAACCGACAACTCGTGGCCGAAGTAATAATTTGTGTAATTGACATGATGGGCATGGAAAGCGACATAATCTTTGAGACGCCGCACCGTATCGTGCCAAATCCACGGCCACGAGGCAAAAAAGACCGGCAGTGAAATGAGTGGTATGAGATAGAGAGGTAACGGCACAGCGCGGAAAAAACCCCAAAAACCTCGATGGCGGCACTCGAGATAGCGGTACTGGGCAACATAACTGATAAGCCACATGAGTACCAGAAGCGGGGGAATGAAATAGACATTATGCTTAGTCGCCATCGCCCATCCGAAGAAAATCGCGAAGAGCACTGCGACTATGGCGCGCCGAGATACGAGATACCACGCATAGAAAACAAAGGCCGCCGACCAGAAGAAGAGAATCGGGATGTCGAAGCAAGCAAGGTGACTGTGAAAAAAGATGTGCGGCATTGAAAAAAAGAAAAAGGGCGCAGCAATGGCTACGGTACGCGAGAAGAAAAGACGGCCAAAGAGATAAAGCAGGAAGACGGTCGCTGCTGCAAAGAACACCGCGACGAGGCGTATCGAATTCACAAACGAAAGCATCTGCCACTTCTTGTGAAAAAGGAAGTAGGAAAGGCCGAAAAGGTTTTTCACGAAGGTCGGGTGTTCGCTGTTGAACTCGAAGTAACGGCGTATCGTTTTATCGCTGAAGGGCGCAGTAAAATCACCGCGCGCGATGCTGTCGAGCGAGAATTGAATGTAGTCGGCGGTTACCTCGGCGGCACGCATATAGAAACCCTCGTCGCGGACAAGACCGACGAGGGGGGAAGTCGTCATGATGACCACCGCGGTCAGCGCGGCAAGCGCGAGCGAAACGACCCAGTCCCAGCGATCGAAGCGAGCGAGTATCATGGCGCCAAGTACCCGTTGAAGACGAAGTGGCGCGCACCATCGAATCTCACCCAGAAAGCGAGGTCTATCATGTGGGCGCCTTCCGGGAGAGAGACACGATTCCGGTAGCGTTGCTTGATGCTCTCGTTCGTGTAACGAAGCACCGCCTGTCCATCCACCGCAACCGTCACCTCGACCGGATGACCATTCTGTTCGCGATAGGCCCGTTCGAGGAACGCGGTGCCGAGCACCAGTGTCCGAGCACCGACGGTGTTTTCGAATACGACATGGAGCGTCTTGTTGGTGTAGGGATGCGCCCAGAGTGCCTTCTGCCAGCGCCCCGCCATGAGGGTGTGCTGGGGCCCGACATACTGCCATTCCTGACGACCACACCGCCACCGCTCGCCTTCCCACACGCAGGGTGTATGAGCACCGGTTTGATCGGTGAGATACACCTCTTTCGCCTCTCCAATCGCCTCGACGAAATCGAGGAGTTTGATAGTGGCAGCCACTGACGATTGCGCCTTGACGACCAGCGCACGGCCGGCGGGATATCGTTCAATTTCCCTCAGGCCGAAGCGTTCACGGATCCCTTCCCACCGCTCAGTCCCGTCGGTGACGAACCAGAGGACATTCACTCCGTTATTATTGAGATCTCCGATTTCTTCCGGCGTAAAAGCGTGCAGGGTGTAAGAGATGTCGGTGATGCCGTCGCGCAGGTAGCGGGTGAAGCCGATGTCCCAGTCGGGCGAAGGGAAGATGATGTCGCCGGAACGGTATTCGCGGTTGAGTATCTCGGCGATACGCGGTTCATCCTCGGCACGAAAACCGCCGCGATCGGAGAAGAAAATCCAAAAAACCCCGCTGAACAAGGCGCCGGCGATAAAGAGAAGCGCAAAAACTCGTGAGGCGCGGACGGCCATCTCTAGCGTAACTCGAGCGTCAGGTTGATGTCCGCCGCCACGGCCGAGTGCGTAAGTGCACCGACCGAAATGAAATCGGCCCCCAGACATGAGAGAGCGGGAATGCGGTCGAGTGTCACACCGCCCGAGATCTCAACGAGTGCGCGGCCCGCAATGAGCGCAATTGCCTTCTCCATGGTTGGCTCATCCATGTTGTCGAGCATGATGATATCGGCCTTCGCGGCAAGCGCCTCGCGCACCTGTGCAAGAGTCGTAACCTCGACCTCGACGCGGAGCAGGTGGTGCGCCGCTGCACGCGCACGCCGCACCGCCTCCCCTATCGAACCGGCCGCAACGATATGGTTATCCTTGATGAGGAGTCCGTCATCGAGGCCGAAACGGTGATTGACGCCACCGCCGATCCTCACTGCGTACTTCTCCACCGTTCGCCAACCGGGTGTCGTTTTTCTGGTATCCACTATGCGTGTCTTCGATCTCTTGTCGAGTCCCGCAACAAAGCGGCGGGTAAGCGTCGCAATCCCGGAAAGCCGCTGGAGAAAATTGAGTACCGTTCGTTCGCCGGTGAGAATCGTCTGCGCGCTCCCGGAGACCGTTGCAATGAGATCTCCGCTCCGGAGCATCTCGCCGTCGGCACGCCGCGTAATGACTTTCACCGCCGGATCAATGGTCGCGTAGATGGCACCGATAAGATCAACACCGCAGAGGACGAGCGGTCCCTTGGCCCGGATGAGTCCTTTGCCTCGGACCGCCGGAGAGACCGTCGCTTGTGTCGTGAGATCACCGCGGCCGATATCCTCCCCAAGAGCCAATCGGATGAGTTCTGCACTTGCATAGGACGGCAGTTTTGTCATCGCACCTCGGCCAGACGCTTCTCCAAGTGAACTATCTTCTCTGCGAGTTCTTCCTGCCGGGTCCGCTCCTGCGCCACGAGATCGGCAGGCGCCCGCTTCAAGAAATTCTCACTTTGTAGTTTCTGAACGACGATTTGATGATCTCGGCGCAGTTTGCCGAGTTCCTTCTCGATGCGGCGCGCCTCTTCGGCAAGGTCTATGACGCCCGCAAGCGGCAGATAGATTGTCCCCAGTGCCACGACCGCCGAGGCGTCGCCTCTGGCGGGGGTATGATGGGAGACAAGGGTCAG
>CALITV010000140.1 GCA_938048925.1 uncultured bacterium
GAGAAGGGTCTATAATCTCTTTCTCCTCGATCGTCCGTGTCGGCTCGGTTCCCTGCACAAAGAACATCGTGCGTCCTGTTTCGCTCACGAGCCCGGTCTTGCGGTCTATCGTGACGGCGACGATGCCGGGCGGCTGTTTGAAGTCGCTCTTCGGAAAATTGGCGAGATAGCGTCCCATGAAATCCATCCATATCGGGAGCGCCGCCTTCGAGCCCGACTCGTTGGGGCCGAGCGTAACACCGTGTTCGTCGTTACCGACCCAGACACCCGCGATGAATTCGGGTGAGAAGCCGATGAACCACGCATCGAAACTGTCGTTGGTGGTGCCGGTTTTGCCGCCGATCACTCGGCCGAGCGATGCGGCGCGCGCCGCGGTGCCATAGATCGTGACATCCTGCAGGATGCGGGTCATGATGTAAGCGGTCTGCGGGCTCATGTTCTGCTCTTCGGAGCGCTTGGCGAAGTAGATGAAACGGTCTATTTTCTCGGCCATCGAGAGCCATGGGTCGTAGAAGACGGTGTTGTTCTCGAGTATTTTTCCGTCGCGGTCTATCACCTTGCGAATGTAGGTGGTATAGGGTTTCTTGCCTTGGTTCGGGAAGTGGGAAAAAGCATCGGTCAGTTCATCGAGAGTGAGACACGATGAGCCGAGTACCGTTCCGAACTCGGGGCGGAGAGGGCTCCGAATGCCGAGCCTTCTCACGAAATCGAGACCGTAGGCGATGCCGATGTCGCTGAACATACGAACCGCCGGCGCATTGAGCGATTCGACGATTGCCTCCCAGAGCGTTACTTCGCCGCGGAAGGTCTGCTCGTAGTTTTCCGGTTTGAAGTTGAGGTCGGTGGTGGCAACCGGTGCATCGAGAAGCATCGTTGCGGGGGTGTATTTCGGTTTTTTCTCCTCGTCCTTCAGTTCGAGCGCAGCGGCGTAAAAGAGCGGTTTCATCGCAGATCCGGGTTGGCGACAGGCCTGCGAGGTGCGGTCGAATTCGCTCTTGCCGAAGTCATAACCGCCCATGATGGCGCGGATGTAGCCCGAATAGGGGTCCTTGACAATTGCGGCGCCTTGCGGGATCGGGAGTTGCTCGAGCGCAAAAAAGAAGTCGGGGGGAAGCGGCTTATCGAAGGCGCGATGATCGAACTCGTCGCTTACGCCGGCGGCGTCGGTCGCTCGGACGAGGACGACATCGCCCGGTTTGACCACCTGCGCAGTCGAGGCGATGGAGACCCATCCGCCGAGAGGGTTGTAGGGACGAGCCCACTGAAGATGTTTGAGATAGATCGGCCGTTTGACCGCTCCGACCTGCACGAACGCCTCGTTTTTCTCCGCCGAGAGGACTACCCCCTGATAGAGCACGCCCCGCCGCATCGTTTCGGGGAGAATCTCGCCGAATGCCTTCCGGTGTCTTGCGAGATAGCGGTCGAGGTCTTTTGCTAGATTTATGCGATAGAGCGGCCCGGCGTAGCCTTGACGGCGGGAAATCGCGCGCAGGCCGGTGTAGAGCGCCTCGTCGAGCATCTGCCCGGCGCGCAGGTCGGCGGTGGTCGAGACGACGAGTCCCTCTTGATAGAGGCTCTCGGTGCCGTAGGTCTGCTGGAGATGGCGCCGCACCTTCTCGCTGAAATAAGGGATTTTGTCGAGGAACACCTCGCGCATCGGATTTATCGTAAGGGGGGTGTTGCGCGCCGTTTCGTATTGCGCCTTGGTGATGTACCGTTCCTCGAACATGCGGCGCAGGACATAGTCGCGCCGTTTTTTCGCCTTTTCGGGGTTCACTTTCGGCGAGGCCTCGGAGGGATACTTCGGCAAACCGGCCAAGGTCGCCATCTCGGGGAGATCGAGTTCCCAGACATGTTTCGAGAAATAAGTAAGCGCCGCCGATTCGACCCCATAGGCGCCGCTGCCGAGGAAGATCTCGTTGAGGTAAAGATACAGTATCTCCTCCTTGGTCAAATGCCGTTCGAGTTCGATGGCGAGGAGCATGTCTTTGAGTTTTCGGGTGAAGGTTCGTTCGGTGCCAACGAACGACTTTGCAAGTTGCTGCGTAATGGTGGACCCCCCTTGTTTGATGCCGGTCGTCGCATACTTGAATGCGGCGCGAAGCATCGCAATCGGGTCAACGCCTTTGTGTTTGAAAAACTCGGCATCCTCGCCGGCGACGAAGGCGAGCGCAAGCAGGCGCGGTATCTTGTCGTAAGGGACGATGTTGCGCCGATTGTCTTGATAGAATTCGGCGATGAGTTGGCCGTCGAAGGCATAGACCTTGGTTCCCTGCGCCGGCTTGTAGTCGGCGACGGTCTCGATATGCGGTATCTGGCTCTTGATGATGCGGTATCCGACGAAAAGAAAAACGACAAGAGAAAAACTCCCGAGAAGAGTTCCCCAGAGGAGAAGAGAGATCAGTCTTCGTTTGCGCTTCACAGTGGTTCACCGAAAAAAGCACGGAATGCCGCCTCATAGCAGGGGCGCTTGAATGAAACGACGAGGGAGAGCACTTCGTTTCTATCTGCCCACCGGAATGAGCGGAACTCGTCATTCGGTCGGAGAATTGCTGCCGGGGCGGTGAGACGAAAGAGCAGATAGGTCTGCTCCTGTCCGGTGAAGCCGCGTTCCGATGCGACGCCCGCCGGCAGGTGGTAGGTAAACGGTCCCGCCGTGGCCGTAAGGTCAGCCGTCTCCGGTCCGAGCCCCGTTTCCTCGGCCAGTTCGCGCCAACCGGCGGTTTCTGGGTCTTCGCCGTCGTCAATGCCGCCCTGCGGCAGTTGCCATGCGCCCGGGGTGTCGCTTCGTTCCCCAATGAGGATATGTCCGGCGTCGTTCACGATTACGAGGGCCACATTGCGCCGGATCGTCATCGGTCCCTCTCGACGATGGCGCAGGATTTCTCCGATTCCCATACGGCGACCTGTTCAACGCGGCAAGCAGGGGCCCGCACGGCGATGATCTTGCACGATTCTTCGAAAATGTGGCGGGCGATGTGTTCAGCGGTCGGGTTGACGGCGTCGAAGGGGGATGTCTCGTTCAGGTCGTGGTGGTCGAGACGCTCCAACACTGTCGCAAGGAGATCGTCAATCTCCTTGAAATCCATGACGAACCCTTCGTCGGTGAGTTCGGCACGGGAAACGGTGAGGCGGACTCGCCAGTTGTGACCGTGGAGATTCTCACATTTTCCCCGGTAATTACGCAGGCGGTGGGCCGCCGCAAAGAATGTTTCACGATATACGAGATAACGCATCGCTTCTTGCTCCTCCGTGCGGTACTGCGACGGATCGCCTAAACAGAGATACCCTATCACAAAGAAAAAACCGTTTCAACTTTCAGCGCAGGGAAAAGCGACAGAAAAAACTTGAAATTTTGCTTTTCCTCCCGTAGGGTGAGCAAGCGGCGTTTGGAAAGTCGTAAAGCGAACGGAGGTTCATGATGGCAGGTAAGTTTGTGAAGGCGGCAATCGTCGTTTTGGTGGCATTGCTTCCTTTCGCGCTCTGTGCAGCGGACGATTTCGAAGATGACTTCGATGCCGAGAGAGCGGCCTCGGAAAAAGAGAAACGAAATCAATCCGAAAGCAACCAAGCGATAAAAGATCTGCTCGGCGATTCTCCTCGTGCCGATGAAGAAGAAGAGGAAGAGGAAGAAGAAGCGCCGCCGCCGAAGAAGAAGGCGGAGCCGCCCAAAAAGAAAGAGTCGGTTGACGAACTCCTTGGCGCCAAGAAGAAGGAAGAAAAAAAGCCGGCCCCGAAACCGGTGAGCGGCATCAGGCCGGTGGCAATGGTCAAGGGCTCGTTCAATTCCGGCTCTTATGCCAAGAATTACAAGCAGGGCCTCATGTACGGCTCGGTGGACGAGGGCATCATCGGCGCCGAGTTCAAGGGGAACGCCGTCTTCGCGAAGGCGACCATCAATGTGCGCACCAATAACCCTCTTCTCTTTTCAGGAAAAGACGGACCGGCCGTTCAGTATAACCCAATGATGGACGACAACTATCTTGAAGGTAGCATTGCTAAAGGGATGCCCTATGAGGTCTATGGCGGGGTGAAACTGTTCGACATGGTGACGCTGCGTGCCGGCAAGATGATCACCGCGTACAGCATCCTCGATAGATATCAACACCTCGGTGTCGCGATAGGTACCCCCTACGGCACCCGGCCGCTCCTCGCGGTCGAGGGCTACATTCCCGAAACCGACGCCGGTTTCGCGCTCGGATTCGACTACGACCTCGGCGATGATTCGGGTATCGTTGCCGAACTCATGATGGGAACCGGTGTCATTCCCTCGCTATCGTCTTTTTGGCATTCGCAAAAGACGATAGGGATGTACTTCAAAGGCGGTTATCGCTCCGAAATGATCACCGCCCTGCTTGGATTCCAGTACCGCACCGATTATGATGGTGACACGAAAAAACAGGTGCCGATCATAGGCTTTGGCCTCGGGGCGATATTCTCCTATGCCGGCTTCGAGACATGGCTTACCTTCGACTACACGATGATGCAACTTCTCTACTTCTCGGCGAAGTCGAGCAAGATGATCAACGGGAGTGTCGGCGGAATGAACCTCTCGCTCATGCCGGCCTACAACCTTCCGATAGACTACGGCTTTATTGACAAACTCCAGTTCGGCGTTCGTTTCGATCTCGACCTCGGTGTTTATAACGAGGCCGCCGCCAACGGTAACTACCTCACTTGGTACACCAGTACCGACACATCCAAGACCTACTATTTCAAACCAGACGCAATGGCAATGAGATTCGGTTTCGGCATCAACCTCTTCGCGAAGGAACTCGAGTCGGTGAAATCCTTCTTTGGCATCTCCTTCATGATGCAACCGCAATCGCAGATCATCAATAAAATCGGGTCTCAAAATGATGTCTTCAACTACGGATTCTATAACTTCGGTGTTCAAGGAGGCGCCGAGTTCTGATCGGTAGAGCACGAGTGTTTCATAAGGGCCCGGCATCGCCCGGGCCTTTTTTATTTGACAAGCGGAGCGATGCTCCATTAATATAGAAAACAAGGGGTTTTCGCAACCGAGTTGAGGAGGTATGGTATGCGGAACAAAGTGGCGGCAATCGTGTTTGTGCTTTTTGTTGGGATGCTGATCATGTCCGCCTGTTCGGGCGAAAAGGAAACCGATCGTCGAGCAGAGATCCAGAAACTCGTTGAGCAGGGACAGTATGGGCCGGCAAAGCAGATGCTCATCGCTCTGCGGAGCAACTATCCGAACGATCAACAACTCATTGAGATGGAACATCTCTGCGATACCAAGATCGCCGAGCAGAAGTATGCCGACATCTGGAAGGAGGCGGAGGCGAAGGACGACTACCAAGAGTGGATCAAGGCGATGATCCGCATCAAGGAGGTCGAGAATGTCAACCGCGACATGGTCAAGGAATGGATCCAGAAGGCGACGCAAAAAGCGATAGATGCCGGTGCTCGCCAACTCAATGACGAGGAACTGCTCGGACTGCTCAACAAACTCTTCATTCGCTATCAGGTCATCACCGAGAAGGACCGCCTTATGTACATCACGCTGTTCTCCAAAGAGGGGCGTTTCCCTCTCAAAGAATGGAAGGATACCTTCCTTACGAAATATCCTGAACTCTTCGA
>CALITV010000141.1 GCA_938048925.1 uncultured bacterium
TGAAGGAGATCAGTTGCAGATAGGGAGCGTCGATGGCCGTCAGCAGCCGGTTGATGCCGAAGGCGCACATGGAGCTGACCAGCATGACGAAGATGACCGCCAGCCCCATGTTCCAGGCGGTGGCGCGCTTGGCCGAAACGCCGAGGAACGGGCAGATGCCGAGAAAGAGCGCAAGCACGATGTTGTTGACGAATATCGAGCCGATGATGATGTTGAAGTACGACATGAGTGTTCCTCCTTACGCCGCTTTCTTGAGGAATTTGTTCACGAAGGCAATCATGAGGCCGAGCGCAACGAAAGCGCCGGGCGGCAGAATAAATATGAGCACCGTGGTCGGGTTTTCGCCAAAGAGGGGGATGCCGAAGAATTTTCCGTCACCGATGATCTCGCGAATACCACCGAGAATGGTAAGTGCAATCGCAAAACCGATCCCCATGCCGAGCCCGTCGAGAAAACTACCGCCGACCCCATTCTTGGAAGCGAACGCCTCGGCACGCGCGAGGATGATGCAGTTGACGACGATGAGCGGTATGAAAACGCCGAGCGATTCGGCGAGTTCTGGCGTGAAGGCCTGCATCGAGAGATCAACGATCGTTACGAACGAGGCGATGATGACGATGAAGGCTGGTATGCGGACCTTGTCGGGAATGAGGTTTTTGAGAAGCGAAATGACGACATTTGAACAGACGAGCACAAAGGTCGCCGCGAGCCCCATGCCGAGTCCGTTGAAGGCGCTGCTCGAAACGGCGAGCGTAGGGCACATGCCAATGAGTAAAACGAGGATAGGGTTCTCTTTGAGAAAGCCTTTGGTGAATTCACTCAGCAGACTCATGGTCACCTCCCTTTTTGAAGGCGTCATAGGCTTTTTGGACCGCCTCGGAGAAGGCGCGTGAACTAATGGTTGCCGCCGTGATGGCATCTACCTCGCCGCCATCTTGTTTCACCTTGAGATTGTTCGTGCCGGGATTCTTCCCGTTATACTGATCACGCCACGGCGTCGCCATTTTGGTCCCCAACCCCGGCGTCTCTTTGTGTTCGACGACCGCGGTGCGGTTGATGGTGTCGTCTGATTTGAATCCCACCATGATCCAGACATTGCCGGCATAACCGCGCGGCGAGAAACTCTTTACCGCAGCGCCGACGATCTGACCACCCTGTTTGGCGGGGTATATTTCGATACCGTCGAATCCTGAGACGGTGTATTTCTCTCCGAGCGGATCGTTATCGAACGAAATGCCGTCGAGAACCTCGCGGATTATCTTCTCCTGTTTTTTCTTGGCCGCCGCCTCTATTTCGGGGCGCGTCTTCGCATAGGTAAATCCAAGCGCGAAGGCCGACACAACACCGATGGCAGAAAGGACGATCACCATGTTGCCGAAGGTGGATTCTAGTTTCTTAGGCATAGTTCACCTCCTTCCCGAAGCGGGTCGGCTTGACATACTTGTCTATAAGCGGCACGAAGGCGTTCATGATGAGAATCGAGTAAGAACAGCCTTCGGGGAAGCTTCCGAAGAGACGTATCAATCCACAGAGGAGCCCCCCGCACACCGCAAAGATGATTTGTCCCTTTGCCGTCATGGGGCTTGTCACCATATCGGTTGCCATGAACCAAGCGCCGAGCATCGCGCCGCCGGCGAGGATGTGGAAGAGCGGATCGGCATATTTGGCCGGATCGCTGAGCCAAAAGATGCCGGTAATGAGCGCAAGCGCCGCGAGATAGAAAACCGGGATGTGCCACGAGATGATCTTCCGGTACATGAGGTAAATACCACCGATGAGGATCGCAAGCGCACTTACCTCGCCGATACAACCACCGACATTCCCCACGAAGAGATTCAAGTAGTCGAAGAGTTCCGGGCGATTTGCCGCGAGCGCTCCAACCGAATCACCCATCTTGACTCCTTCTTTGAGGAAACCGAGCGGCGTTGCGGCAGTGGTGCCATCAACCGTTTTTCCCATGTTCCAGAGCCATTGGGTCTTCACCGGTATCGGCCATGTCGTCATGTCCACGGGAAACGAGGCGAGCATGAAGGCGCGGCCGAGAAGCGCCGGGTTGAAGGGATTGCGGCCAAGGCCACCGAAGGCCATTTTCCCTATCGCGATGGCGAAAACCGCGCCTACCACGATTTCCCAGAGCGGAATGCTCGACGGCACATTGAAGGCAAGCAGGATGCCGGTGATCGCCGCCGATCCGTCGAGGGCCGTGACTGTTGTTTTCATGAGGTATTTTTGGATGATGAGTTCGGTAAGTATACAGGTGATCGCAGCGACGAGCGTCACGACGATTGCGCGAATACCGAAAAAGTAGGCGGCGAACCCGAACGAGGGAAGCAGCGCAAGGACGACGCCCCACATGATCTTCTCGGTCGAGAGCGGTCCCTTCTCGTGCGGTGAAAGCGAAACGATATAGGTGGTCATTTCTTACTCCGTTCTCTTCTGATTCTCATGACCGTTGTCTTGGCGAGCCGTATGTTGTCGAGGAGCGGCCGGGCGGCGGGACAGGTGAACTGACACGAGCCGCACTCCACGCAATCGGCGGCACCTGCCTCTTCTGTCTCATCCCAGCGCGCATATTCGGTGAGTTTCTCGATAAAATAGGGTTCGAGCCCCATCGGGCAGGCCTCGACGCACTTCGCACAGCGGATACACGCCGAAGGCTCGCGCCGTTTCGCCTCGCTCGCATCCACGAGGATGATACCCGATGTCCCTTTGGTGACCGGGATTTCGGCCGAAACCATTGCCTTACCCATCATGGGGCCGCCGTTGATGAGTTTTGTGGTTCCGTCTGGTGCGCCGCCGCATGCCTCGATGAGTTGACTGATCGGAGTACCGACGCGAACGACAAAGTTGGCGCGCTTTTTCATTTTCTTGCCGGTGATCGTCACGATGCGCTCGAAGAGCGGCTTGTTTTTTTGGACCGCGTCGTAAACGGCGACCGCAGTTCCGACATTGTTCACTACACAACCGACATCGAGCGGCAGTTTGCCGGAAGGCACTTCGCGGTTGAGACAGGCCTTGATCAGTTGTTTTTCGGCCCCTTGGGGATACTGCACCTTGAGCGGCTGGATGGTAATGCCCGCATAATCTTTCGCTTTTCGCTCGAGCAGCGCGATAGCGTCGGGCTTGTTTGCCTCGATACCGATGATTGCCTTTTCAACACCGAGGGCAGCCATGAGGGTGCGGGCACCGATGAGGAGTTCGTCGGAACGCTCGAGCATGAGCCGGTGATCGCTGGTGAGGTAGGGTTCGCACTCGACGCCGTTGATGAGGAGCGTATCCACATTCTTCCCTTCAGGGACGAGATACTTGACATGGGCTGGGAAAGTTGCGCCGCCGAGGCCGACAATGCCCGCTTCCTTGATTTTCTCGATGATCGCTTTTTTGTCGAGGGTGATCTCTTTTTTGAGGGTGGGGGTGCGGTCAATCGCCGGCTCCCACTCGTCGCCTTCGACATCAATGATAACAGCAGGTCGTTTGTAACCCGACACATCGGCAACCGGCTCGATGCCGAAGACGGTGCCCGACACCGACGAATGGACATTGGCCGAAATGAAGCCGTCGGCGGTGCCGATGAGGGTGCCCACCTTCACCTTGTCGCCTTTCTGGACGACCGGTTTTGCCGGCGCGCCGAGGTGCTGGCCGAGGTGGATGAATGCGCGTTTGGGCAGGGCGGCCGCCTCGATGGGGACCCCCGCCGACAGTTTGTTCTCAGGCGGATGGACTCCGCCGATCTTGAAGGTTTTGAGATTCACAGTGTTCTCCTCTGCAAATGATGGGTATTCACCATATCTCCCTTATCTATCGATAGTACTCATCTTCAGCACCCTGACCAATAACAATCGCCGGTGTTATACCCGGTGCAGGTGGGAATTGCAAGTAGTGGTTCCGGCGTTGATAGTGTAACATCGTTTCTGTAAATTCGGTTTTGAGCCGGAGAGGCAAAATTTGCCAAGAAGGGTCATATCAGCATCTTCGTAGTACCAACAACGGAGGTGCGACATGACCCAAAAGTACGAGAAAAAAGCGCCAAACCTTGCCCGATGGATGGAAAGCGCCATTCCCGAAGGCTTCGCTATCTTCTCGGTGCCACATCGGCTCCGCAGAAAACTGCGCTCGACCAACCTCATTGAACGACTGCATAAAGAGATCAAGCGAAAAACCGCAGTATGTACGCTCTTCCCCAATGAGGCATCTCTCCTCCGATTGGTGAGTGCCATCCTCATGGAGACGAGTGAAGAATG
>CALITV010000142.1 GCA_938048925.1 uncultured bacterium
ACTTGTTGGATTTATCTGCGTGAGACTTTCTCCCATGAGCCGGACGGTGAAGAGTTTCAACAGACCGAAGGAAGGCCGATCAAGGAAGCAGCGGCGCCACGCCGCCGTCGCCAAGAGTTGTCCGAGGAACACCGGAACGAGAATGATCCCGAAGCGCCACCCGATCTGTGCGAGTTGGGTGGTGATACGATCGAAATCCGATGCGTTGATAAAGAGGTACAGCAGGAAAAAGGCGGCGAAGAGAAGCGCTATCTTGAAAAAGCGCACGATAAAGGTGCGGACTGCTGGTTTATACAGCAACACCACGGACCTTCTCCGTTTCTGTTTCCTCCGTAAGCGTAAGCGGGGCGAAGCGTTCGACGATCCGCTCGTATGAAGCAAACATCTCGGTGCACAGGGTGTCCCACTGTTGCCGCCGCGCGTAGTCGGCCGCCGCGGCGCCCATCCGCGCAGCGCGCGCCGGATCATCTATGAGAAGGGAGATCTTGCGGTGAAAGTCGGCTGGATTCTTCGGCAAAGCATGAAAGCCGGTAACGCCGTCCTTCACGATGCCCTTCGGACCACCCTGCGCCGCAACGACCGGTGGCAGACCGGAGGCCATCGCCTCGAGGACGACATTGCCGAAGGTCTCGGTGATCGAGGGAAAGATGAACACATCGCTCGAGGCATATACCTTTGCAAGGTCTTGTTTTATCATCTTGCCCGTGAAAACGGCGTTCGGCATGAGCCGTTCGAGTTCGCGCCGCCGCGGGCCGTCGCCGGTAACGACGAAACGAACCTGTGGATGGGTTTCGGCAAAAAGGTCGTACACTTTGGCGAGAGTACGCAGTTCCTTCTCCCAGACAAGCCGGCTCACGAAGAGCACCCGTTTCGTTCCTTTGCCGCAGAGACGGTCCATGAAGACTCCGTCGCGCCGTTCGGGGCGGAAAAGTTCGGTGTCTATGCCGCGGCCCCAGATCACCATGCGCCGGCGCTCGATGCCGCAATCGAGGAGTTCGTCGCGGATGCTCTCGGTGGGCACATAAATGAGATCACACCGGTTGTAGAACCAATTCATGTAACGCCGCCCGCCGAAATCAATGATGCGCGAGAATATCGGAAAGTAGCGGAAGTAGTATTCGATATAACTGATGAAGTGCGTGTGATAGGTCGCCACGACCGGAATTCCCTGTTCCTGCCCGTAGGACAAAGCATAGTTTCCCAAGGTGAACGGGGTGGTCACATGGATGATATCGGGCATGAAATCGTCGAGCGCCTCGCGGAGATTACGGTTGAAGTAGGGCAGCGAAATGGGGTAATCGGGATTAGTCGGAAAGGCGATTTTGGGAACGGTGATGACCGGGAACGGAAGATGCACCCTTTCGCTCGGCGGGTAACTGGTGATGAAGAGATACTCAAACCGATCGCGGGGAATGCGCTCGATGATCTGATAGAGCGTATTGGTGACGCCGTCGAGATGCTCTTTGAGTACCTCGCTGAACAGCGCAACCCGTATCGGCCGTTTCGAAGCCATAGCCTTGAAGCCTTCTCCTTTTATAAAATAGAGAGGCAAAGGTAAGCAAAGAAGATGCCACTGCTAACATACTGGAATCATTGGGACGAGCAAACTATCACGAAAAGAGCACCTTTACAGGACCGAGAAAGATGTAAAGGTCCTTTACGACGGACGCTTCTTCTTTTTCTTTGTCTTGGTGGGCTGTACGGTGGGCAAAACGCCATCGCTCTCTCTTGAGCGAAGACCTTTCTGTTTCGGTCTTCCTGTCGCACGAGGCCGTTCGCCACAACCGAGGGTTGGTGTCGCCAGCACCTGCAGTAATGTGTCCACCCGGTACTCCGACCGTGGCAACGCGTCAATGATGCGGCGTGCGAGCCTCGTGCGGGCGGCCAATTCCTTTTTTCGCCGCGCCGGAGAGAGATCGCTCCGGATGAGGTCGAGCACGGCGACGACGAACAACCCGCTTACGAAAAGTTCCGCCGCCTCTTTATTAAAATAACGAACGCCACGGTATTCGTTCACCTGCAGGAGATTCTGCATGTTCTCATCGTCGAAGACCTCGCGCAAGAGGTCGGCGCATACGCTCTTTTCGGGATACTGACGCCACCAGTTCTGGTAGTAGACAAAAGCGCGGATATAGCGTTGTTCTACCTCCGCGTGCCAATCGCTCCGGCCGAGAGCACGGAACAACTCTTGGAAGATCTCCTCGAGAAGGCATTTCCGCAATATGGTGTTCGAGGTCGGTCCGTCGTTGCGCTCGAGCGTTATCTGGGAGAGGCGTGCCGTGAGCGTCCAACCGAACATCATGAGGAGCGTGTGGATATCGTCACTGATGAGCGATGAAAGCCACTCCTGCGCCGGCGGATGGAGTTTCGAGAGGTCAACGGCGGGCAACGCAATGAATGCCGCGAGATCGTGCGCAAAAAGGCCGGCAAGCAGATCGACATCCTGCGTGCCTCCCTCACAGATGCGCAGTTCCTCGAGGAACGAACGGTAATGAACGGTGAGCCGGAGCACGAGATCGCGCACCGTCGGATCTTTCACCCCGCGCGGGCGTCCGGTGCGCGCCGCGAGGAG
>CALITV010000143.1 GCA_938048925.1 uncultured bacterium
TAAAATCGGGGTATACCTCCTTGAGTGCGAGAAAGAGCGGGTAGGTGATGAGGTGTTCGCCACCGATCGCAAGCAGGCGCCGATTGGTGAGTGTCAGTTCATAGGCCGTCTTATGGGTCTCGGCGGTCACCACATCGGGGCTTCCCACCATCAGTTCGAGCGCCGCACGCTTTACCTCGCGCACCATGAGCGCCGGATTGCCGACCATGAGGGGCAGGTCTCCGATATCGTGGAATGCAATCTCCTCGAGGCTCCGCTCGCTGTGAAACGAGAAATCTTCGAGCGCCTCGTCAGAGTAAGCACGGATCTCGCGGGGAGCGAACCGAGACCCGGCGCGAAAACTCGCGGTCCCGTCATAAGGGATACCGACCATGACGATGTCGCATCCCTCGATGGAGGGACGCGAACCGATGAATCGCGCGATCGTCGGAGCAGCCATGTTCGTTTCCCTCAATGACAGTTTCTTTATGACTCGCTCGTGCCCGGCTTGAAGTTCTTGCTCTGCCACTGGAAGTTGTCTATGAGCACCATCGAATCGAGGATATGATCGCCGAGGTCCCAGATGGCAAGCCGAAGCGTGATGATCTCCCCCGGCAACACATTGCCGCGCACCGTGAGCCAACTGGTACCGCCATGCCCCTCGAAGCCGGTCCCGACAAGTTCCTGCGTCCCCTCGCAAGAGGTCACCGACCAACCGCTCCCCGAAACATTGGTGCACTGCTTGAACAGCCCGTTCGGCGCGAGATTGACTCCCACCGGATTCTTCATGTCATCAACCGCAAGGTTCTTGTCGAAGGGATTGAGCAGCGTGGGATCGGTTGGGGCATTGTTATAGCCACTATCGAGCAGAGCAACGAAAAAGTCGTTGTATTGGGTACAAATGTAACTGGGATACTCGATGGTGAGGAAATAGATGTTGAACGAAAAGGAATGCGCGCTCGGCGGCACTTGAATCTTGAAAGTGACCATCACATTGTCATTGGCGTTGCCGGTCGTGCCGGTTCCACCGCCACAGGAGGGGGAAGATGGATACTTGTTGCCGTTCGCAGAATACCAATCACTGGGGGGCGGTGCCGAAGTACCCTGCTGGAAGTTCGTATTTGTTGGTGGATTTTGCGCCTGTCCTGATGAGAGGGCAAGCATCGTGCCTCCGTGCTTCGGCTTGATGACACTTCCCAACGCCGCAAGGAGCGCATTCGAATTTATGTTGGGCACACCGCCGTTGGTCTGGGTAATGTTCGCCTCGATGACCCCATTGCAAAGACCTATCGAACGGGCATAGTCGTAGGGGTCTTTCGTCCCGAGGTTAAGCCCGGTATCGCAATCGTAAATGCCGTCGTCCACCGTGCCATTGCAGTCGTTGTCAACACCATCCGGCACCTCCGGGGCACCCGGCCACACCTTCTCTGGTTCGGGACACTCTTGTTCGGTCTCACAACAATCGGGGGGCGTGTCACAGTAGGTCCAGCCGTCGCCGTCGAAGTCGGTGCCGTTATCTACCGCCCCATCGCAATCATCGTCAACTCCATTGTTGCACACTTCGAAAGTGGGAAGCACCTCGCCGTAACAGTTGCCCCATGTCCCGTCACTCTTGCACACCCGGACCGCCGCCTTACACGCCCCTACCCCCTTTTTCTCGGCAGGACCATTGTAGGGACACTCCTCTTTCGTATCGGGAATGCAATCGTATCCGGCATAGTCTATATCAAGGGTGTGCTCCGTATCATCGGGATATTCGTTCTCGTTGAAAGCCCCGCCACTGTCGTCCACCTGTCCGCCGAAATCGTAGCCGCCTCCCTGATCGTAGTCCACCCCCGGCTTCACCTTGCACTGATTGGCAAGGAGATCACAGTAGAAAATCGTCGTATCGCCGCAATCGCTGTCGCGCTCGCAGTAGGTGCCGCCGGTTCCGCCACCGCCATCATCGGCCGGCCCACAGGAAAAGAGCGCGGCGACCGCCGCTCCCGCAAGCAAAATCGCCTTTCGCATGGACTCCTCCGCCGAAAAGTTGTCGTATGTCTCCCTCGCTTTTTTGATGATAGGGAAGAAGATTAGAAAAAGCAAGCACTTTTTCAGGCCGTCCACCGTTCAATATAGCGAACCGGATCGGCGATTCCCGCCTCAGCAAACCCTTTGAGGCGCAGGCGACACGAGTCACATCGCCCGCAGGCGCGCCCCTCCTCGTCGGGAGCATAACAGGAATGGGTGAGCGAATAATCGACACCGAGCGCAAGCCCACGCGCAATAATTTCCCCCTTCGTCAGAGAAAGAAGCGGTGCTTCCACGGCGATATCGCCGCTCTCGACACCTCTCTTCGTGCCGACGGCGAGCAAGCGGTTGAACGCCTCGACGAACTCGGGACGACAGTCGGGATACCCCGAATAATCAACGGCGTTCACGCCGATGGCGATGCGCGAAGCGCCGATATCCTCGGCGTATGCCGCCGCCAGCGCTAGGAAGAGAAGATTGCGCGCCGGGACATAGGTGTTGGGTATCGCCGCTGAAGACCCGTCGGTGACGACAAGCGTATGATTGGTCAGCGATGAGGAGCGAAGGAATGACAAGTCGAGAGCGATCGTCTTCGCCCGATGGCTCAGGCGATAGCGTTCGAGCGTAAGCGCCGCCTTGCGCACCTCGACCTCGTGCCGCTGACCATAGACGATGGTGAGCGGGAACACCTCGTCGCCGCGCGCAATAACCATGGCAAGCACCGTGGTCGAATCGAGGCCGCCGCTGAAAAGAACGACCGTCTTCACGATATTCTCCGCCGCTCCATTCTACGAACAAAAGCCCCGGCGAGCACGACAAGCGACCCCGCGGCGCACAAGGGAAGCGCCGCGAGCGCCGTCTGTCGGAAAATGCCCGCCACGGAAGCCAGCGCTGCCACCATGGCAACCGTATGGAGACTGAAGTTCCGCCGCAGGGCGCGCTCGACCCTCCATATCAGCGAGAGGTTGTTCTCCCTTCCATGACGGAAACGGTCGTAACGAACCACCAGCGCCGGATAGAACAGAAGAAACAGGATGCCACCGATCAGAGAGGGAGCGACGGTGCGCACCGATAGCGTCAGTCCTAAAAAAAAGAGCCAAACGACACCGCGGGTTGCATAGTAGTTGAATATGCCGCCGCAGCGCGAGGTCCTGAAGGCAAGACGCGCCGTCTCGCCGTCAACAGCCGAAAGGAGAGCCGCCGCCACGAGAAAAAGCACACTCCATCCTCCTCCGGCGGAACCCGGAAGAAAGAGAAGAAGCGTCGCGATAACCCCAAAGACGACGACGAGGAATGTCCATACATTGGGATTCACACTTAGATTCGCCGTCCATGCGGTCACCATGCGGCTGATCGGACGCACGACGGTTCGCTCTACGATATCGTCTCCCTTATGCACCGCCGAACGCAGAAGAAATTGCTCGGCACGCGCGATGTCGGCCGCCTGCCTGACGAGAAAGTACGGCGCCGATACCACCGCGACGCGTGCATCCTGTCGGCGCAACAGAAAGGCGCGCACCTGTCCCCATAACGGTTCGTCGCTCTGCCACGCAAGGTGCTCAGGCAATAGGCGGGCAAGACCGATCGGATCAAGCGTCACGGGATCGCACGCCACCGCCGGCGGCTCGAAATTGATCGTCAGATTGCGCAAAAGCCGCGCATCGAACAAAAGGAGCGGGTCCACCAATACCACCGGGCGATCTATCGCCGACGGCACGGCAGGGATGAACCTGACGCCCCTCGCTCTGTGTTCGGCAAGAAGATGCAGCGCAAAGACCTCTTCGGCGCCATAGTAGCGCGCCGCCGTGAGCGCCGCCCGCTCGGTGAGCGAAAGACCGAGGATTTGACTCTGCGTCTCGATATCACGCGACGGTACTACAAGGATGAGCGGAGCCTGTACCGTCATC
>CALITV010000144.1 GCA_938048925.1 uncultured bacterium
GAAGGAGGAGTATGACGCCGCACTCGCCCGGTTCGCCGCCGCGAAGAAAGAGTACGAGGCGGCCTACGATCGGAAGGTTGCCGAGATAAAGATCGGCTACGAGCAGAAGCGGAACGCCTTTACCGAAGAATACGAGAGAGCGCTCCAAAAGGTTGCTGCGCTCAAGAAGGAATACGCCGATCGGCTCGCCGATCTGCATGCGGGAGATCCCGCGCCGATTACCTGTGGAGGGTAGGGGTCAGGCCAGTTCCCTGAACCGGTAGCCCACGCCACGGACCGTCTCGATATAGTCGCCCATTTTCCCCAGTTTTTTGCGCAGGTTGAGTATCTGCACATCCACCGAACGGTCGGTGACGGGATAATCGTCGCCCTTGACGCCGGTGATGATCTGCGTTCGGGTAAAGACCCAGCCGGGCCGTTTGGCGAGGAACATGAGGAGAGCGAATTCGGTCGCGGTGAGGTTAATATCCTCCTTGCCGATGGTTACCTTGTGCTTGGAGGGGTCTATCTTCATATTCTCGATGACGATTATTTTGACCTCCTTCTCCTCGACGGCGCGCGCCTTGCGCCGCAGAATGTTGCGGACCCGTGCGATGAGCACCTTGGGGCTGAAGGGCTTGGTCATGTAGTCCTCGGCGCCGAGTTCGAGGCCTGTCACAATGTCGCTTTCCTCTCCCTTCGCCGTCAGCATGATGATGGGGATAGGGGCGGTCCTCGTCTCGCCTTTGAGCAAGCGGCAGACATCGAGACCGTCAATGCCGGGGAGCATGAGATCGAGTATGATGAGGTCGGGATGCCGATCTCGGGCAACCTTTATCGCTTCTTCACCGCTCGTCACGGTCTCTATTTGATACCCCTCACGCGACAAGTTGTAGCGGACAAGATCGAGAATATCCTGCTCGTCGTCAACCACCAAGATTCTTTCTCGAGCCATGGTCGCCTCCCGCAGTTTTGCTTTTCGAAAGAAAAGTATAGGGGAAGCGTTAGGAGAAATCCAGTCTCCGGTTAATTTTCGATGAAGAAGCTTCAGAACTTGTAGTTGAGGTCGAGCTGGAGAAGGAAGTCCTTGTTGGTCTTGTCCGAGCTGAATTTCTTGTCGAGCGTCCAGAAATAGTTCAGCGTCGCGGCGGCCGAGAAGTTCTTGTAGAGCCCAGCTTTGACGTCGAATTTGATGCCTTCGGCATTTATATTGCCATCGAAGGGATCTGATTCGGTCAAGAAGGGTATCCATGATGCGATGCCGAGTTGCCGGTAGGAGAGCGAACTCTGAAAGTCGCCGAGATCCTTGAGCGCCGTGGTGCCTCCTTTTACGCCGATGAGAAAAGCGAGATTGTCGTCGGCCTTCGCGCCGAGCGCATCCTTGTTGAGGTCGTAGAGGTTCGCCGTGAGTTCGCCCAACAGCCCCACCTGATATTTCTTGGCGATGGTATAAGATATATCGAGCGCCGCGGCGAGGTTTTTCCAGTAGTAGCCTTGCGCCACATAACCGCGCATCTTCGCCCCTTCGCCGGTGTTCGATTCGGCGTTCATCAGGTTCATCGGATCATAGAAAGAAAGGGTTGCCGTCACATCGAAATCGGACACCGTGAGCACCGCGCCCGCCTGCACGACCGCCATCATCGGGTCGTCGAGCGCCTTTAGCTCGTCGAGGATGAAGATACCGGCGTTGGCAAGGAGCGACAGTTCGTCTGTCACCTTGTACTTGAACTGGAGCGCCGCCCCCTCGGGGGTGATGTCGCCGTCCCAGATGAGTTCGGAGGTGGTGTGGAACGGATTTTTCATCTTGCCGCCCGAAAGCGTCAGCCACGACCACGGTGTGAACTCGGCGTAGGCGTAATCTATCCAAACCGGTTTGTGGCTGAAGAAATCGTCGAAGGTCTGGTTGGTCGAGCGGAGATCCTGCCCGAGCGACGCCTTGACATCCGTGCCGCCCACAAGCTGATCGGCCGTTATCTTGCTTTCGTAGGAGCCAGACGCGATGCCGAAGTTGACCTTTGCCCAATCGTTCACCGTGGCGTCGAACCCGAGCCGCGCCCGATAGCGGAGCCGGTTGCGGTCCAGCGTGTCGTCTTTGATCGCGTCCTCGAAATTCTGATACTGGTAACGGAAACGGAAGTCGCCCTTGATCTTGATATTCTTCACCCACTCGGGCACCGATGGCTCTTCCTTCTTGGGTTTTTCCTTGACCGCTGCTTCCTTCGGGACCTCGACCGGATCCGGCTGTTCCTTGACCGGTTCCACGGCGGGCGTCGTTTCGGCCGGTATCTCTGTCGTAATCTCTTCCTCAGTTTCCGTGCTGGCGGTCGGCTCCTGCGCCCCAAGCAGAAAAGCACCGTACACCAAGAGAGCCGCGACCATCTTTGTCAGCGAAGCGTTCATTTTTTCCTCCGTTTCGGTCAACTGGTTATTAAAAAACGGTAACATTGCCGTCAGCATCCTGACTATTCTGCGGTTAAGAATTGGTTAGCGGCTGGTGTTTGTTTGGTCAAAAGAGCGTCGCCGAACGATATTAGCCGAAAAAAAACTCCGCGCTCACAGTCTGCTCATCGGTCACTGATAGCAGATATCGCTCTTATTGATGGAGGTCTCTATGCTCCTCTTTTGGATGGTGCTGGTCCTCGCGCCGTTTTTGTTGCTTTCGCTCTATGCAACAGGTCCCCGGGTGGTGGGACGATCGCATCGAACGGCGAATAAAGAAGAGGGCGATCTGCCTCGGGTGTCGGTTCTCAAACCGGTCAAGTGTCCCGACGATGCCTTCGCCGAAAACATAGATTCATTCTACCGGAGCGACTATCCCAATTTCGAAATGATATTCGCCGTCGAGACCCAAGATGATCCGGCGGTTCCGATCATTCGTGTCGCCGCTGCCCGCTACCCTCACATTCATACGGTCATTCTCTACACCGGAACCGACAAACCACTGAATCCGAAAGTGGA
>CALITV010000145.1 GCA_938048925.1 uncultured bacterium
CGGTGTGGTACGGACTAAGCGAGGCCGTCACCTCGGCCCCATTCACCGCGATATCGGCCCCCCAGATCGTCGGCTGCGCCTCGCCGTTCTTCACGCCGCCGATCATAAAGAGAGTACCGCTTCCCGTCGAGGTATCGCTCATGAGGTACGCGTAACTCTGGTAGGCCATTGCAAAATCCATCACCTCGGTATTGCTGAGATATACCGACGAACTTTTGTCGGTATCGGTGGTTTTACGCTGGTTCACTTTCGGGTAATCTACCGTGTAGAGTTCGATACCGTTCTGAGGTATGACGAGGGTAAACGGCAGATCGGGATACCCATTTACACTTTGCGGCGCCATCGTTATCCGTCGCACACCACCGGCGATAATCACCCGACCGTCGGGAAGTACCGTCATGTGGTGGAATGCCCGCGGTGTCGCCATATCTGCAATCCGATCAACGGTCCCCGATTCGGGGTCGAGAATCTCCACATCATTGATTGCTGTCCATTCGGTGTTGCTCTTTTCGTTGAATCCGCCGGTGATGAGAATGCGGCCGTCGGGCAACACCGCAGCAGCATGGCCAAAACGAGGTTTCTTAAGTGCATTCGGGAAACAGCCCTTGTCGTCGAGCGGGTAGAGAACCGTCTGCACCTTCGTTTCCTTTCCCTTCTCGAAAGAAAGACCACGAACCTCTCCGCGCCATTTGGGAATACTGGTGTTCCCCGACTCAAAGCCCGAAAAAACCACCCGCGCCCCTGTCATCGGAGGAACACCGGTCACTTTTATGCTGGAAAGGAGCTGTTCTTGCGTAAAAGAAACGGCATTCCTGCCGTTTATCTGGACCAGTTTCCCGCTGGCGTCATAAAACTGGATGGCAAGTGATCCAAGGTTTCCGATAGTAGCACCACCGATGTAGTCGGGACACTCGGCCGCCGTGAGGGCAATGCCTATGCGGGGGATGTCTTCCACGACAGGCTCACTGTCGCAAGCAACACCAACAAACGCACCTACCATGGCCGAGGTTATCGCCAACACCATGCTCTGCTTCACCATCATCCTAATCTCCTTTCATCGTCATGCGGTCATCTCATTCCGACTCAAAATATGGCTTATCGTATAGCGCGCCTTGAAGAAAATGCAACAATTCTGGTGTCTTTTATTGCGGCCACCGAGAAACGAGTTGATGGCCGTCCCCATACACCTCGGCGCGACACACGGCGCCGTCACGGATCGCAACGACGGCGTAGGTCCCCGCTTCACCGGCCGGTTCCCCTGCAAGCGTCCCCGGATTGACATACACCACGCCGTCCTGTTCGCATACGAGCGGCCGATGGGTGTGCCCGAAGACCACCACCTGCGGTCGCCATTCGGCAAGGATTTCCGCGTTGCCCGGCGTGACGCGGTGTGGGGAAGTGAGGTTATGAACGATGAAAAAGCGAACACCTCCTATCGTGATGCGGAGCGTCTCGGGGAGATGCAAAAGCGCGCCGTCTATGTTCCCGCGCACCACATGAAGCGTTTCATGTCCCTGCAGAACGGAGAGCACCCTCTCGTCGCCGACATCGCCCGCATGAAGAACCGCATCGAAACACCGTTCGCTTACCCAGTCGGGAAGTGTTCCGTGGGTATCGGAGATGATCAGAACGCGCCGTTCGATAACCTCTTTTGTTTCGATACGCGGATCGGACATGATCGGTCACCTCGCCGCCGAATAACCGTTCCCGCCGCTCATCATCTCGAGGAACGCTTTTCCCGTTTCGGGACAAAACTGCTTGCCGAGGTTCTCGCGAATGATCTGGAGCGCATCCTCCTTCGTAAGCGCCTTGCGGTATGGGCGATCGGAGGTGATGGCGTCGTAGGTGTCGGCGATTGCGATAATACGCGCTCCCAGCGGTATTCTGTCCCCCTTTATCATCGAAGGATAGCCGCGTCCGTCCCACCGTTCGTGATGGAAGAGAATAAGCGGAATGATGTTCTCGAGCAGTTTGAGCGGCCGCAGAATCTCGGCCCCGATGATGGCGTGCTCCTGTATCTTCGCGTATTCCTCGTCGGAGAGACGACCCGGCTTGAGCAGGATGTCGTCGCGCACACCGATCTTGCCGACATCATGGAGGTTGGCGCCGATCTCGAGATCGTTCAGCGCATACGACGAGAGCCCCAGATGTTTCCCGAGCCGCACCGCATATTCGCTCACCCGCTGGGTGTGCCCCTTGGTGTACTGGTCGCGTGCCTCGAGCGCCGTGATGAGCGACTTTATCGTCGAGAGCATGTACTCGTATTCTTTCTTGTAGATGTTGTACTTCTCGAGGAGCAGTTGTTCGACGACGATGACGAGTTTCTCGACATCGAACGGCTTGATGAAGTAGCGTGAGATGCCGACCTTCTCCCCCTTTTTGATGTCGCTCCGCCGGTCGCGCGAACTCATCATGATAAGCGAGGTGTCCTTGAGTTCCGGCGTCTCGCGTATCCTCTTGGCCAAGTCGTAGCCGTTCATTCCCGGCATCTCGATGTCGGTGATGACTATGTCGGGCCGCTCGCGCACCGCGACCTCATAGGCTTCGTTGCCGTCGGTTGCATGGAGCACATTGAGGCTGTTCTTGAGGAGCGCGTGAGTGATGATCTCGCTCGAAACCTTGCTGTCGTCCACGAGGAGCACCTTGTTGCGCCGCTTGCGGTCGAGCACCGAGAAATATTCGTCTATTTTATGATTGAGTTCCTCGGGCGTCGTCGGCTTGACAAGGTAGTCGTCGGCACCGATATCGAACGCGGTGTCTATGTCTATCGGTTTCTTCTTGTTTGACAGAATGACGACGGGAATGAACCGTCCCTGATTGTTTTCTTTGATTCGTTTGCACAGTTGCAGGCCGTCCATGCGAGGCATCTCGGTATCGGTAATGACAAGATTGGGGAGGTGCTTCTGATAGAGATCCCACGCCTCCTCGCCGTCGGTGGCGATATACACATCGAAATTGCGGTCGGCCAGCGTCTTGCGAAAAAAGTGGCGCATCACCGCGCTGTCATCGGCCAGAAGGATCGAGCGGCGTCTCTGTTCTCCAGCGATCCCGGACTCGCCGCCCGAGCGGGAGGCGACGAGCCGCTCGAACTTCTGCGCGAAGTTCTGCTTGGTATAGACCATGAGGTGCGGATCGCCGCCGGCGAGATTCGCGAGACGCGACGAAAGTTCACGATTCTCCTTGAGAACGAAGACGACGATGGGCGCCCCCGTAAGCGAACGGACGAGCGACACCATCTCCTCGACGGAGAAATTGTGGTAGTGGTGCTGGATCAGCACGATATCGGGATTGAACTGCGGCAGGTGTTTTTCTATCGTCTCGCGGTGCGGCACGAGGAAAAGGTAATCGAAGCCGTGAGCAAGATAGAACTTATTGAGGAATATCTTGAGGAGGTTGAGATCAACGATGTTGAGAATCTTCAT
>CALITV010000146.1 GCA_938048925.1 uncultured bacterium
CACAAACACACGGGAATCTGGGTGGAATAGAAAAGCTGGCCGGGCAGCGCCACCATGCAGTCCACCAGGTCGGCCTCGATGATGTTCTTTCTGATCTCGCCTTCGCCGGATTGATTGGATGACATGGAGCCGTTGGCGAGCACGAACCCGGCAAATCCGGTGGGGCTGAGATGATGGATGATATGCTGTACCCACGCGAAGTTGGCGTTGCCGGCGGGCGGGATGCCGAATTTCCAGCGCTTGTCGTCCTTGAGGCGATCGCCGCCCCAATCGGACATGTTGAACGGCGGATTGGCCAGGATGAAATCCGCCTTGAGGTCGGGGTGCAGGTCGCGGTGGAAGGTGTCGGCGTGCTCCGGGCCGAGGTTGGCGTCTATGCCCCGGATGGCGAGGTTCATCTTGGCCAGCCGCCATGTGGTGGGGTTCGATTCCTGGCCGTAGATGCTGATGTTGGCCTTGGCCTTTCCACCATTCCCATTGCCGGTGGCGTGGGCCTTGACGAATTCAATCGACTGAACGAACATGCCACCGGAGCCGCAGCACGGGTCATAGACGCGGCCTTGGAAAGGCGCCAGCATTTCCACCAACAACTGCACGACGCAGCGAGGCGTGTAGAACTGGCCGCCTTTCTTGCCTTCGGCGCTGGCGAACTGCGAGAGGAAGTACTCGTAAACCCGCCCAAGGATGTCTTTGGAACGATTTTCTTTGTCGCCCAGGCCAATAGTTCCGATCAGGTCAATGAGCTGGCCGAGCCGGTGCTTGTCGAGCGCCGGACGGGCGTAGTCTTTGGGAAGCACGCCTTTGAGAGAGGGGTTTTCGCGTTCGATGGCGAGCATGGCGTCGTCAATGACCTTGCCGATGGTCGGCTGCTTGGCGCTGGCCTTGAGATACGACCAGCGCGCCTCTTTGGGCACCCAAAATATGTTGACGGCCCGGTATTCATCGGGGTCTTCCGGGTCGGCTCCATTGGCCTGTTCGGCCTCGAGTGTGGCGTGCTGTTCCTCGAAGGCATCGGAGATGTATTTGAGGAAGATCAGACCGAGGACGACGTGCTTGTACTCGGCGGCGTCCATGTTGGATCGGAGCGCGTCGGCGGCCCGCCAGAGCTCGGATTCGAATCCGAGATTCGCGCCACCGCGCCGTTCGATTTGTTTTTTCGTTTTACCTTTTGCCATACGATGATCTCCGCTGCCCCGTTTCCCCGTGCTCGAAGGCGTTGCAGGTTCCCGCTTTGCGTCGAAAAAGAGGTTATACGCTCTCGAGAAAATTATCAATTTTTTGTCCGCCGTTTATACCGAACCGACCAAGGGTGCCGCTTTTCCCGCTGTTGTCGCTCGCCCCGTTGACTTATTACCGCTACCGACTATGGTGAACTTGGTAGTTCCTGTGACAATGGAGGCGGTCATGCGCAGATCTTTTGTGGCAATCGCTATTTTCTCTATTCTGGTCTTCCCGTCGGTGGCGGGAGCGCAACTTACCGGTTTTACCGGCGACACACTCGGTCCCGAGGTGTCGGTCTATCAGGGGCGACAACTCAAATGGGAGCAGGGAAGCCACGACTATTTCGTGATGTTTCGCTCGATGGTGGCCAACAACAACCCTTCCAACGACAATGGCGGACAGAACCCGCAGGCCGATTCCTGTATGCCTTCGAGTTCGTTCACCGTTGACGGGTCTCACATACCACCCGACGCGATCGTCGAGGACGCCTTCCTTATCTGGATATCGAACAACCCGACCAACAATCTCGCCAAGCCGACCGACAATCAGGTGAAACTCGACTTCACCGCCGCCGACGGGAGTTTCACCGTGTCGCGCTCCATCACGGCAAGCCGGGTAGGCTACCTCGGCGAACAGGGCAATATCGGCCAACAGGATTTCGAATTCGAGGGAATGAAGTTCGACCGCGACGGCGACTACGCCTTCGATTGCGGCTACTATACCTACCGCGTCGGCGTCAAGGAATTCTTCGACGAGATACATCAGAAAGGGCGCGAACAAGGCTACGGGCTCGACGGCCTCTCGCTGCTGGGGAATTACACCTTCTCCGAGATGGAGTGCTACAACGACGAGATCTACTGGAGCGGCGGCGCAATGATCGTCGGCGGTTGGGCGATCGTCGTCATCTACAAATCCGAAGAGATTACCCCCAAAATGATCTACCTCTACAACGGCTTCAAGATGTATATGGACGAGGAGGCGCCCATACCGGTGACCGGTTTCGAACTGCCCGACACGCCGGCGGTCCGCGTCTCCTTGCTCGTCAACGAGGGTGACCCGAATATGGCCGATTTTATGTACTACTCGCACCCCGAATCGCTGATGTTCAAAGGACAAACGGCAAGCGATGTCCTCTATATCTTCAACGAATGCAACCCGCCGATGTCGCTCAACGGCCACAACTACACCGAGATGTACAACTCCATATCGAGTTTCTATGGGTGGAAAGACACGACACCTACCTGCATCGGCGGCGTTCCGCCGAACATAGACCTCAACACCATCCAATACGCGATGGACTTCGACACCTTCATCTTCTCCGCCGAGAACCCGCCATTCGACCAACATCTCCAGCGCGGCGACACCTCGTTCGAGTTCCGGGTCTCGGCAAACGCCGATGTGGTCATAACGAATATGATGGTGGTGAGCGTCACGACCCGCGCCTCGAAATACGACATCCCGGTCAACCCCCATACGCCCAACGGTCGCGAGAAGCACTACTGCTCCTGCGTCTCCGCGGTAAACGATGCCGTCTGCAGCGACCGCCCCTTCTACTTTACCATCAAGATACAGAACTGGGGCGACGAACTCGGCGAAGATGTCACGGTCGAGGATCAACTCCCGCCGCAGGTTGACTACATACCCGGCACCACCGAAATCGCGCGTGCTCTCGACGAGAACGACAACGGCACCGACTGGACCTCGATCCCCGACGGCCCCGGTGGCACTTTCCCGCTCGCAACGCCCTACAAAGTGGCCGATGTGCTCACCTACTGCAACAAGGTATCCTACGATTGCCCCGACACGGTGCTCATCCGCTTCAAGGTGCAACCAAAACAAGGGCTTCCCAAAAACACCGTCATCGAGAACATCGCCACCATCAACGACACGATGAATATCCCCTACCGCACCAACACGACCGTCCCGATCCGTCTCCGGTTCGCCGATTGCCCCTCGGCGGCCGAATGCCCGGAGCCGCCCAAGTCATCCTGCGGCGGCGAAGCGCAAAACGCGAGCGAGTGTCAAGCCAACGAACAGTGCGGCACCGGTAAGAAGTGCGACAACGGCCGATGCGTCATAGACCCCGACCAGTTCGCCAGCGGCACCGAGATAGAATTCGCGCTCGGCAAGAACAGCCCGGCAAACGGGAGTGCCATCTATGTCCCCTCTCCTTCAAACGGCCTCGTGCTCGGCCAGTTCACCATCATCGGAAACCTCCCCGGCGTCTTCGGTAAGATATTCAACCTCGACAGCGTCAAGATAAAGTTTGATCTCGCGGGACAGGCGGTGCGCCTCAACAACATCAAAATCGTGCACGACAAGAACGGAAACGGCGTGTTGGACAGCGGTGAACCCGAGATCGGCGCGACGAGCGGTCTTACCGGCAACTATGCCAACTTCCTCATTCCGGTTCCCTCGCGCGCCTTCGCCGTCAACACGCTCCACCACTTCATCGTCGTCGCCGACGCCGCCTATCAGGGAAACCCCATTCCGCTCAACACCACCTTCAGAGGAAGCATCCCCGACAACACTCACATCCTCGCGAGCGATGCAGGCGGAAATGCGACAGTCAAGAACAATGCCGTGCAGTTCGCCACCTTCGCCTTCGATCCGTCGCAGAATTACTTTATCTTCACGAAAGGAACCCATGACCCATCGGTGCTGCCTCCGGCGCAGATGAACGGCGTCATACCGCTCCTCCAGATACGCGCCGCCGCAACCGATCAGGGAAACACCATTCAGCGCATATCGCTCAGAACAACGAGCGGCTCGGTACCCTTCGGCGACGGAATCGCCAAAATCACGCTTTTCCTCGATAGCGACAACGATGGAAACGGCGACATCCCCCTCGCCTCCCCCTCGTTCGAAAAAGGAGCGACAAACATCGAGATAGAACTTCCCGAGCCGATTTCGTTTGCCGCCGGCGAAACGAAACATCTCGTCATCCACGGTGAACTTTCGCTGGATGGTGACGAACAAGCCGTCTTCGAGATACCCAAGGCCGGCGTCAAACTCGGCACCACTGCCCCTATCGCCGAATTGCCGGTGCGGAGTCGCACCTTCACTCGCTCCTGCGCCATCGGCGACGACACCTGCTCCGGCAACGATATCGTTCCCGCTGAAGAAGAGGACGGCGCCTGCGGCTGCACCCTTGTCGCCCACGATTCCGAACTCCCCGCCACCGCTCTTCTTACGCTGCTTTTCGCGGGAATAGCCGCCGCTTTCGTCCGTCGCCGATTCTCGCAATCTTAAATTTCGGTTGACTTTTTCTTTCTACCTACGCTAAACTCTCTTCGGCAAGAGGGAATTTATGCGAAAGGAGGGTTTCATGTCGAAAGAACGGATCCTTGTGGCAGTTCTGATGTTCTGCGCGCCTCTCTTTCTGACCGCTCAGATCGGTCCCAATGTCTCGGTATATAAAGGGCAAGAACTCAAATGGGAAGAAGGAGCCCACGATTTCTTCGTCATGTGGAAGTCGTTGGTCGCCCGCACCAACGGATCGGTGGACACCGGCCCGAACAATCCGCAGGCCGATTCCTGCATAGATCCCAATGTCGGCAGCACTTACACGCTGAACGACGGCGTTATCCCCCCCAACGCGACCATTGATCGTGCCTTTCTTGTCTGGATGGCGGCAGTGGACCCAACCCAATTGAGCGTCCCAATAAAAAACAGCGCCACCCTTTCTTTCCAGCACCTCACCGAACCGTCGCTGTCGCTGACGCAGGAGATTACGGCGAGCAAGACTGGCACCCTGTCGAGCACATCTTCGAAGGAATTCGAATTCGAGGGGATTTTGACCCAAGACCCCAGCGGATCTCAAGACGGCATATTCACCTACCGTGTCGAAGTGACCGATTTCCTTCGCAAGATACAAGAGGACGGCAACGCGCTCGGCATTCTCGATTCCAGTTACGCGCTTGTGGGGAACTACACCGTCCGCGGCGTCCCCTGCTCGGCGGCTCAGGTCTATAAGGACTCGAGCGGACTCATGGCGGGATGGACACTCATCATGATCTACAGCGCCGAAGGTATCCGCGCAAAAAAGATTTATGTTTACAACGGACTGGCCGCCTATCGCTTTACCTCGGCCGACATCATGATATCGGGTTTCCAATTGCCCAACGAGGCGATCATTCGCATGACGCTCTTTGTCGGCGAAGGTGATCCCGGTCTCTACTCCGCCACTAACCCGAACATGGAAGGTCTCCAACTGCACGGCCCAATCGATCCCAATGCCCCGTGGCTTCCGCTCTTCGATATCTGCAACCCGAACTTGGGCAACTATGTCGAGGTTTACAATTCGATATCGTCGGTCTGGCCCGTCGGCGCAACTCAGCCGGTATGTGTCGGTGACATCAACACCAAACAACTCGAATACGCGATGGATGTGGACACGTTCCTCATAAACGCAAAAGATTACCCATTCAGCGATCACT
>CALITV010000147.1 GCA_938048925.1 uncultured bacterium
GACGCTCGCATAAAGTTCGGCAAGGTGAATGTGGACGAAGAACCGGAACTTGCCACCAGATTCAAGATACGCGGCATTCCGACCATCAAGATATTCAAGAATGGCCAAGAGGTCGAACAGTTCGTCGGGGCAGCGCCCAAAACGACCTTACTCGAACTCATCAAGCGCCATCTATAGAATCAGCATACAATCTCCGTAACTGAAGAAGCGATACCTCTCCGCCACCGCTTCCCGATAAGCGCGCAGGATGAGGTCGCGTCCCGCGAAGGCCGATACCATCATAAGTAGTGTCGAACGCGGCAAATGAAAGTTAGTAAGTAAAGCATCAACGAAGCGGAATTCATATCCGGGATAGATAAAAAGGTTAGTCTCCCCGCTGCCCCCCTTCAGATCGCCACCCGCCGACGCCGACTCGAGCGCCCGCACGGTGGTGGTCCCCACTGCCAGTATGCGGCGCCCTCTTTTTTTATCGGTATTCAGGCGTTCTGCCGTCTCCGGGGCGATATAGTATGCTTCGCGGTGCATGAGATGCTCCTCGACACGGTTCGCCTTCACCGGCAGGAAGGTCCCGCTGCCGACATGGAGCGTCACAAATTCGACATGACGACCGGTCCGCTCCCGAAGTTGTTCGATCACCTCGCCGGTGAAATGGAGCCCCGCCGTCGGCGCCGCCACCGATCCCATCGTATGCGCATAGACCGTTTGGTAACTCTCGCGATCCTCCGCCCGGCTTCTCCGTTCGCCGCGTCGTTTGAGGATGTATGGCGGCAACGGTATATCACCGTGCTTTTCAAGAAAAGAAAGCATTGCCGCCGCAGGAAACGATGGACGTATCCGGCACGCCTCTCCCGTTCGTTCGAGCACCGTCACGACATCGCCCGAGAGGAGCGTCACCGCCTCGCCGGGACGAAGCGGCTTCGACGAGCGCGCGAGCGTGTCGCAGGTGCCATCGGGATTAGTGCCGAGATAGAGGAACTCGACCGCGCCACCGGTTGCTTTCTTCCCAAAGAAACGGGCGGGGATGACTCGACTCTCGTTGAGCACAACGGTGGAGTTCCCGTCAACGAATGAGAGGAAGTTGGCGAAGCGTCGATGTTCTATCTTTTCATCCTTTCGCGACACGACCATCATCCGCGAATGGCCTCGTGGAAGCGGCTCGGCGGCGATCAATTCTTCGGGGAGATCGTAATCGAACAGGGAGATGTCCATTTCTCAATACATTTTCCGTATCTCGATCCCCGGAAGATAGTAACGGAGGATCGTTCGCCAATCCTTCCCCTTCTCTGCCAGAGACGCCATGCCATACTGGCAAACACCGACACCGTGTCCGAAGCCTTTCCCCGAAAAGGTAAGGGTGTGCCCAGAAAGAGACACCGAAAAGTCGTTCGAATAGATCGTCATGAACCCGACCGCCTTACGGAACTGATTCACTTCAATGCGTACACCGTTCACAACGACTGCCGCCACCCGTGTTGCTCCGCGTTCGACTGCTATCTTTTTGATGGTTCCCACCGTATATCCAGCCGCATCAAGTTTCTTGGTCACCTCACGCGCATCGAGGACGCGGCTCCACCGATAGAGCGAAGACCCTTTACAGTAATCGCACGGCACCGAAACGAGATAGGGCATCTCCGTTCCCCACACCTCCTTCGCCGAAGCGGTATGGCCTCCGCAGGTCGAATGGAAATAAACCGCCGCCGGCAGATCACGGTACACCAGCACCTCGCCGCGCGTTTCGGCAACCGCTTGGTTGGCCGATACATCCTCCTTCTCAAGGCCTCCATAAACCTGATCGAGCACCGTGGGCTCGAGGTCGAAGAGTGCGTTCCGGGGACGGAGCACTTTCTTGTGAACCGCATAGGTCCGCGCGAGGACCGCCTGCGCTTTTTTCGCCTCGATATGCCAACCCGGCATTATCTCTTTGTTGACAACGCCGCGCACATACTCCTCTATGTGCAGATCGTTGACCGCCGTGAGTCCCTTCTCGGAACGAATGCTCTCCACCCTTCCACGGAACAGGCGGTTGTTTACCGACATGAAACGGAATTTCGGCGCAAAAACGACGGTGCCGGGGTACTCTATGCCACAAATCGTCTGCCTTCCACCAGCGGCGGGCAGAGCACGACACCGCCCCTGTATCGCCCCGATCATGCGGCCGTCGCCGTCCAGCAGTTGCGCGTCCCCTTCAAAAATCAATTCGGCCGCGTCTTGCACGATACCGATGCGAAGCGTCGGATCGAAGGAGGTGACCGTAGCCTCCGATTTTAGTATCTCGGAAAGAACATCGTCTGCCGAAATTGCCGTCGTAAAGAACAGGACGAGAAACACCGTCATGTTACTCGGAGATTTCGACAACGAGCGCCTCGCGACCTCGGAGCCGCTCCTCCTTGAACCGTTCGGCGCTCTCTCTGTCGGCGAACCGCCCCATCCGCACGCGATACAGGGCACGATCGCCCTGCTCGATGTATATGTATGCGTCGCAGGAAAGATCTTTTTCCAGCGACTCCATGAAAACGCGTGCATTTTCGAGGGAAGAGAACGCGCCCAGTTGTACGGTGAAGAAGCGACCGCCACCGTCCGGCGCATTACGGCGAAGCAGGCTGTTCTCTCCGGGGAGACCGACTACCGTCACCTTGCCACGAATGCGGCCTTTCTTCTCCTCCGGGGAAAGTTTTCTAAAGGCCTGTGGCGTCAGATCAGCGACCCGCTTGCCCGGGCGGTCGGTGACCCGCACCACCACCGCTTTATCGCCGTCCATGTCGCGCACTTCGAGCAATGTCCCGAACGGGAACCCCTCGGCGGCACAGGTAAACTGCGATGGATCGTACGGTTCACCGCTCGCCGTCGAGCGCCCTTTGAAATCCTCACCGTACCAAGTCACCCACATAAAATAGAGGTCGCCGGGAGCCACCGGATGACGGATATGGTGCGGAGGAGTACAACGGCACGCGAAACACACCGCCAAAACCGCAAAGATCAAGTAACCCCGGCTCATGTCTTTTCCTTTTCGTGCGACTCACCGTAGTAGCGGTATTTTTCATGGTAATAGTAATAGTACGACCCGTAACGACCGCCCCCCTTGAGGTCGAGATTGTTCACCACCGCGCCGAGGACTACGCCGTTCGCCTTGGCAAGTTGCGCGATCGAGCGTTTGAGGATGTCCCGCGAAACCTGTGCTATCTTCACAACGACGACCACGCCGTCGACGAGCGCCGCCAGTATCGCCGCGTCGGAGACCGCTATGACGGGAGGAGAATCGAAAACGACAACATCGTAGAGCATCTTGAGCCGATCTATCATGTCGCGAAACCGTTTCGACTCCATGAGTTCCGCCGGGTTCGGCGGAATGGGACCGCAAAGGAGTAGGTCGAGGCCGCGGTATACATTGCCGCGGATGAGTTCTTCGATCGGCTTTTCCCCCAGCAGATAGGTCGAGATGCCTTCTTTGTTCTCGAGACCAAAGAGTTTATGAAGACGCGGCTTCCGCATATCGGTGTCAACGAGCAATGTGCGGCGTCCTGCAAGCGCGAAACTCACCGCCACATTCGCCGAGACGGTGGTCTTGCCTTCCTGTGAGACGGAACTGGTGATGAGCAGTGTCTTGGCATTGATATCGGGATGTGCGAGCCGGATGTTCGTCCGTATGGTCCTCAACGATTCGACCGCCGGCGCATGAGAAGATCCCTCGAAAGCTATCTCGGTGATCTTGCCAGCCTCCGTTATCTCGAAACGGGGAAAAATGCCGAGCACCGTCCGACCGACGATCTGCTCGAGTTCCTCGATATCCCGGATACGAGTATCGAAGAACTCGACGGCGAAAATGGCGCCCGTCGCGGCAAGGAGCGCCACAATGAAACCGATGAGGAGAACAAGGTTCTTACGGGGAAAGACCGGCGAACGGGGAACGAGCGCGCGGTCTATGATACGCACATTGTTCGATCGCATGAGCGTATGAAGATCAGCTTCCTTTGTACGTTCGAGAACAATGTCATAGAGCTTTTTATTTGTCTCTACCTCCCGGCGCAATTTGTTGTACTCTATCTCCAACTTATTGAGTTTGAGCGACTCCTGCTGGGCCTCGCGTAGCATCGTCTGGAGTTTTTGTATCTCGTTGTCGAGGGCCTTTGCGTCGAGACGATATCCGTCGAGGGTTCCTTTCAACTCGTTGAGAAGAGCCCTCCGAATGCTCTCCTCTTCACTCCGCAGCGCCCTGATCTCCGGATGTTTCTCATCATAGAGGACCGCCTTCTCGCGTAACTTCGCCTTCGTCTGGAGATACTGCATCTTCATGTTCTGGAGAAGCGGTTTGTCACGAAAGAGGTCGAGCGCGAAAAACTCCTCTGTGTCGGCGAACTCCAGCGCCGAGAGTTCCTCAATACGGGCCGTCAGCGACTTCTGATA
>CALITV010000148.1 GCA_938048925.1 uncultured bacterium
GTTGCTACGGAAGAAAAGGTGGTTCTCGTGCATGTGTACGAGAGATATGCGGGCACGCTCGACACCGTCGAGAAGGTGATTGCCTTCGCGGAGGAGCGCAGACTCCGTATGAAACAGATATCCTTTCACCGGGGACACAACGGAGACATGGTCGGGAGTTTCATCATTCCGGAGAAGGAGAACTATCACCTTTCTCCGGTTCTGCAGGATATGCGAGAACGTTTCGGTTCTTCGGTGGACATCCACGGCGATTTTGCCGCCGTTTCGCTCGTCGGGGCCGGCATCACCGAACGTCAAGAGTTCCTGCTCGAGACGATACGCCTCCTCAAAGAACACAGTATCGGGGCTGGAAGTTTCCATACCTCGTCTTTCCGTATCAGCCTTCTCGTTCCCCGCGATCGCCTTGCCGATGCTGCCCGAGTTCTCTACGATCGGTTTTTCGTTCGCGGCGAAGAAGGGGAGTCTGTCGGATCCTGAATGCAAAAAGAGCCGACCGGACTTTTTTGACTTGTCCCATTTCGCGTGATACCCTGTTTTTAATACAGTGCGGGATAATCTGATGACGGCGATGACTTCGCAGGCGAACAAACGCGTGGCCATCTCGTGGCGTCAGGCGATCGGCCTCATCGTTCCTTATATCAAGAATCGTCTGATGGAGCAGGTGCGGTCTGTATGGCTCATCGTGCTCTACCTGCTCCTTTTCCAAGTGTTGGTGCTCGGCATCCCTATCGTTGACGGTGCCGTTATCACCTTCGGGATGGCGATGGTCATCACAGGCCTCGCCTTTTTCATGGAAGGGCTTCTCCTCGGTCTCATGCCGCTCGGCGAACTCATCGGCCTTAAATTGCCCCAGCGAGTGGGACTGGCGGTCATCCTCGTGTTCGCCTTCACTCTCGGTTTCGGGGTGACGCTCGCCGAACCGGCGATCGGTGCGCTCAAGATACTGGGAAGTTCGGTCAAGGCGTGGGATGCGCCTTTGCTCTTCATACTCCTCAATCGTTACGCCCACTACCTCGTATTCGCCGTCGGCGTCGGGGTCGGTTGCGCAGTCGTCTTCGGTATGCTTCGTTTTCTCTACAACTGGTCGCTCAAACCGTTTCTCTATGTTCTCGTGCCGCTGCTCACCCTCATTTCGATTGCCGCGTCGTTCAACCCGAATCTTCTGTATCTTACCGGTCTCGCGTGGGACTGTGGTGCAGTGACGACCGGTCCCGTGACGGTTCCGCTCGTGCTTGCTCTCGGCATCGGCATCACTCGCATCGTCGGCGGCGCCGATTCGGGAGTCTCGGGATTCGGCGTCGTAACGCTTGCTTCTCTCTTTCCCATCTTTACCGTACTCATCCTTGGCGTAGTCTTGCTGCCGCGGGTACCTTCCCCTTTGCCGGAAAAAGAGTTTTTGAGCGCCGAGCATCGTGACGAAACGAGAGTTTTGTTCGATAACGAAGAAGCGCTCGTGCGGTATGCCTTCATGCACGGAGACGAACCGGGGGTCACCGCCTATTTCGGCGGCATTCCGGCGCGCCGCGCTTTTGTCGCAGAGATGGCCGCCGATGGTTCGGCCCGCTCGCGTATTTTCGGAGAGGATGAGCCTACATTCATGAGGTGGGTGGCTCGCTACGGGTCGGTCGAGGAGAAAATAACGCTGTTCGGGTCGGTCAATGGGGCTCGGGAGTATCTCGTCACCCCTTCTTCTTCCGGCGGTTTGGCGGCGGCGGCGCTTTTCTCGCGGAATTTCCGCGCATCCGCGCAGGCCATTATTCCTCTGACGCTGTTCATGTTGCTCGTGCTCTTTCTTGTCCTCCGCGAGCGGCTTCCTCGTGCCGACGAGACGGTGTTCGGCATCGCGGTCGCGTTCATCGGAATGGGCCTCTTCAATGTCGGCATGGAGACAGGTCTTTCGAAAATCGGTGATCAAGTCGGGAGCAAAGTGCCCGCCTCGTTCACCGCGTTGCCGCTCGAGGAAAAACGGGAAACCATCAAGAATTTCTCTCCGAGTGTCGTCTCCGAGGCGATCTCCCTCAACGGCGGCACGGAACGCTTCTTTTTTCGGCGCACCGATCGGGGGACAGAGGCGATCCCGTACCATGAAGAGAATTATGACGAAATGACCGCCACCTATCTCCATGTGCCGAGGGTGGGGCCTTTGTTCGGATCCGAGCGAGGTATCGTCGGCATCATCGTCGTCCTCCTTTTTGCCTTTTTCATGGGATACGGCGCGACGCTTGCGGAGCCGGCGCTCAACGCGCTCGGTATCAAAGTGGAGGAACTCACCGTCGGTACCTTCAAAAAATCGTTTCTCATGCAGGCGGTGGCGGTGGGTGTCGGTATCGGCATTGCATTCGGCGTCGCAAAGATTATCTGGGACATCCCCCTTATCTGGCTCCTTGTGCCGCCGTATCTTTTGTTGATGTTCGTTTCGAAGATATCAAGCGAGGAATATGTCAATATAGGATGGGACAGCGCCGGCGTGACTACTGGTCCGGTGACTGTGCCGCTTGTCCTCGCGATGGGACTGGGGATAGGAGCGCAGGTCGGCGTGGTCGAGGGGTTCGGCATCCTCGCGATGGCGTCGGTCTATCCGATACTGTCGGTTCTTCTGACCGGCTTGTACGCCGCCCGCAAGCGCTTACCGGCCGAGGAGGAATCGGATGGGGAAACCATGTTCGAACAGGGGAAAGGGGAAGGACCGACGCCATGAATCTCGTAGAAACTCCGGCCGTCAGAATAACCTGTGAGGTATACCGCGAGATATCGCCTTCCATCGCGGCGGCACTTGCCGCGATGGGCATCTCTCGCCCCTATGTGCAATCGGGGCGTTCCATCATGATCGGCGAAGGAAGGGGATTGTTCTTCGCGCGTGGGACGAGACTCGTCGAGGATCGCATTGATATCTATCGGTTTGCGGTGGCGCCGGAACACGAGACGGTGGTCATGACCGGCCTCGTTCAGGCAGGTATGCTCAATCAGGAAGGACGCGGTTCAGTGTACAGCGAAAATGTCAAATTTCTGCACCCACAAGACGCCTGTCCGTTGGAGCGTCCGTCTTTACCCAGGAAAAGCGCTCATGCCACCGCCCTTATGTCTCCTCTCGCCGGCATTTCGGTCATCGTCCAGCGCGGACAGGGAGACACTATCGCGAGGGCCGCTCTCGATATGGGAATCTGCGTTCCTTCCGTCACCTTCGGCGTCGGTGCCGGTCTGCGTGATAAGTTGGGACTCATCCGCATTACGATACCCGCCGAGAAGGAGGTGGTGCACATCACCACTGCACGGCATGATCTGCCGGGTGTTCTTTCGCGCCTCATCGAAGCGGGGAAACTCGACCAGCCGGGAAAAGGGTTCATTTTCACCTACCCGATAGAACGAGGGTTACTTAATACGCGACTCTATGTGGGACGCCATTTCTCGGCGGCGAGCCTCGGACAAATCGTCGCTGCAATAGACGAGATAAAGGGATCGACCGCATGGAGACGGAAGTTCACCGGTACCAGTGAACTGCGCCCACGGGCCAAGAAACGGCAGTATCTGCGAGGACTCGTTGATCTGAGCATCCTGTGCGCCGAAGGGATGGCCGCTACCCTCGCCAAATTGGCGATGGACGCCGGCGCCGGCGGCGCCACGGTCGGGCGCCTGCGCCGCATAACGGGGGAAGAAGGGATGCACGGCAAAGACTCGCCGGCGCGGGAACAACTTACCATGATTCTTCCCGAAGGTGTCGTCGAATCGGTGGTGCGCGCCGTCGCGGCTGCCGGTCTCTTCGAGAAGGAAACTTGCGGAGAGATCATTTCCAGACCGGTCCCAGAGGCCTATACCTATCTTGCCTCGACGAACGCAAAATAAAAGTTGCTTTTATCACTGAAGCGGTTATATTCCTTTTTGTCTCGCGGGTCCCTTGTCGCAGCGACAAGGGATGGTGCGGGGGTGTTTTATGGTTTTTTGTTTCGAGGGTTTCGTTATGACGACGCAGTTGTATGTCGGTAATATCAATTACCGGCTGACCGAGGAAGGACTCAAGGCCATGTTTGCGGAATTCGGCGAGGTTGCATCGGCGAAGATCGTGACCGACCGGGAAACCGGACGTTCCAAAGGCTTCGGTTTTGTCGAGATGGCCGATGCCGAAGCCGCCGATCGCGCTATCCAGAGCCTTAACGACAAGGAAGTGGACGGCCGCCGCATCAAGGTCAATATCGCTCGTCCGAAGAAGTTCTAAGACGATACGCTTCCTCTGCTGCAAGGCCGGGCATGCCCGGCCTTTTTTTTGCCATTGACTCCCGGCTTTCGTGAATATAGGATGGAAAATCTGCTGAAGAGGATCACCGTGCCTTCGTCGGCTAAAACCTTTTTCCGAAATCTCTGCTGCCTGACGCTTCTTTTCTGGGGAGTCGCCGAGGCCGCCGCGGGAGAGGCCCCGCACTGTGCCGCTTCGCTTCTCCTTCCGGCCGGCGTTCACCTTCTTGAAACGCCCGGCTGTTTCTCTCTCGACACGGCTGCGGATCTTTCTTCCGATCCCGAAGGGCTCCACACCTATCTTGCCCGTTTTCCCGATACGGCGGCAGCCGACCAATACCGTTACTGGTATTACCTGCGTACGCGACATTTTTTGCCGGCGCTCCTTACGCTCGTCAGACTGGTCAACAGCGGCTCCTCTCTGGCGCCTGCCCGCCAGTTTCGCGACGAGTTGGCGTTTGTTGTCCTAAGCGGCATCAAGAGCGTGCCTCCCGAGATAGATCTCTACGGAAAGGACACTATCCTTGATCACGACATCTCTCATCGTTTCTTTTTCATTCTCGATCAAGTGGCGGCACTCTACGCGGCCGACAACAGTGATCTGCGGCGTGATGCGTGGCTGCTCTATCGTTCCTTGGCGTTGTTCTTCTCGAGTAGCGGCATCCCGCAGAGCGCCGACCCTCACACTGATGCGCTCTTCAAATACTTCTATCTGCTTTGGAGGGAAGGAGATCTTCTTTCCTATCTCGACTTCTATACTTTTTTTACCGGCGGTAGCGGTGACTATCTCCCCTCGGCAGAGATATACAGGAAGCGTTTCGCGCAATCGGTTCCTCTGCCGAAATCTGGTGACCCTCGTGAGGAGAGAGAGATGCTCGCCTCCGTTTCGAGGATCATGGCGCGTCTTCTTTTGGAGCGGCTTCCGCTTTCTCCCCGCATCGAGTTCGTCCAAACGGACGACATCCACCCGTGGTATCGAACGAACCGATTGACTGGCTCCTCTCTCCCCGGCCGAGATCCGCGGTGTCTCGTATTCGACGAGCGCGAGGGACTATTGGCTCCTTACCAAGAAGACCTCTTTCAGCCTTTTATCGAAAACAAGGCTCTCGCCCTTATGGAGTGGTGTGATCAGCGTCACCTGCCACCGGTGGTCATTGAAGCAGAGAAGGTCTATCTTTCGACAGCCGATCGCTGGTTTTCCGATGCGGCGGTCGCCTATGCGCTTATCATGATGGGATCTTTTTCCTACCGCGAAGCGGCCAATCTGATGAGCGGCGCGCTTCTTTCGGCCCTTCGTCGCTATCTCGGCGAGGGACGCAAGCGTCCTTTTGGGGAGGTTCTTCTCTACGCATACCATACGGGACGCCTTTCACTCTTCCGAGATGCTCTGTTTCTGCACCGTAAATACGAAGAAGATGCTGATTATACTAACGAAAAGAAGAGATCTGCCGTTCGGTTCACAACGCTGTTTTTTCTGGGCACCCGCGGACGCGAGCCGTAGAGAGAGATATACAATAATGAAATCAATAAGTTAGAAAACAACCGACGCCTTTCGAGAGTTTTTTTGTTCGAACTACTAATATACTAGAATCATTCGAGTTATTCGTCACTTTGGGGGGCCGAAAATTTGATTTTATCCCCAGTGCTGATTATAATGCCGTTGCAACAGTTTTTGAGGAGAGACGACCATGGCTGATGAGCAGGTGAAAAAAGGTGTTTCAAACGGACAGAACGGAGATGATTACGGTGCCGAAAGTATACAGGTCTTGAAAGGATTGGATGCGGTCCGTAAGCGTCCCGGCATGTACATCGGGGACACCGACGATGGAAGCGGTCTCCATCATATGATCTTCGAGGTGGTGGACAATTCCATAGACGAGGCGTTGGCTGGTTTCTGCGACAAGATTTCGGTCTATCTTCATGTGGATGGTTCGGTCACCGTCAAGGACAACGGCCGCGGTATCCCCGTGGACATACACCCCGAAGAAAAACGAAGCGCCGCTGAAGTGGCGATGACCGTCCTCCACGCGGGCGGCAAATTCAATCAGAACGCCTACAAGGTCTCCGGCGGTCTTCACGGTGTCGGTGTGTCGGTGGTGAACGCCCTGTCCGAGTGGCTTCACCTCGAGATCCGCCGGCAGGGTCACATTTGGGTGCAGGAATACCGTCGTGGCGACCCAGTCGCGCCGCTCAAAAAGGCAGGGAAAACGGACGAGACGGGGACGAAGATCACCTTCAAGCCAGACCCGCAGGTTTTCAGCAACACCGAGTTTTCGCTGGCGCGCGTGACCAACCGTCTGCGCGAGATGGCGTTTCTCAACAGCGGTCTCCGTATCAAACTGCTCGACGAACGGGTAGGGGAGGAAAAAGTTTTCCATTACGAGGGGGGCATCGTCGAGTTCATCGCGTTTCTCAACCAAAACCGCACTCCGCTTCACAAGGATATCATCCATATTTCTCGGGAAGATGGCCCCTATACCGTCGAGGTCGGGATGCAGTGGACAGATGCCTACATCGAGAATGTGCTGTGTTACGCCAATAATATCAATAACAAGGACGGCGGCACTCACCTGTCGGGATTCAAACTGGGGCTCACGAAGGTGTTCCAGAAGTATATTGCCGAGAATCGGAAGAATGCCAAGGTGCAGATAAACGGCGACGACATCCGCGAGGGGCTCACTGCGGTTCTTTCGATAAAGATGCCTGACCCGAAGTTCAGTTCTCAGACGAAGGACAAACTGGTGTCGAGCGAAATGCAGGGGGTTGTTTCGAACATCGTTTCCGAGTATCTTACCGTCTATCTCGACGAGAATCCAGATGTCGCCGGCGCCATCGTCGACAAGATCATCGAAGCGGCCATCGCCCGCGAGGCGGCCCGCAAGGCACGAGAGATGACTCGGCGTAAGGGGGCGCTCGAGAACACCACGCTCCCCGGCAAGTTGGCCGATTGTCAGGAGCGCGATCCAGCGAAATCGGAACTCTTCATCGTCGAGGGCGATTCGGCGGGTGGTTCGGCGAAACAGGGGCGCGACCGCTCCAATCAGGCGATACTGCCGATCCGCGGCAAAATACTCAATGTTGAAAAGGCGCGTCTCGACAAACTCCTCAAAAGCGAACAGGTGCTCACCATCGTCGCGGCGCTCGGAACCGGTATCGGAAAGGATGAGTTCAACATCGAGAAGATCCGCTATCACAAAATCATTGTTATGACCGATGCCGATGTGGACGGTGCCCACATACTCACTCTTCTCCTGACGCTCTTTTATCGCCATATGCCCGATGTCGTCACGCGGGGATACCTCTATGTCGCACAGCCGCCGCTCTACGGCATCACGCGGGGGAAGAAGATCACCTATGTCCGTGACGAGAGGGAGTTTCAGGAGTACCTCATCAACACCGGCACGGAGGGGCTTTCCCTGTCGTTCGGGAAGAATGGGGAGGGGCGCATCGAGGAAGGGAAACTCCGTTCTTTCGTCAAGAAACTCGTGGCGCTCAACGACAACTTGACTCGCACCGAGTTCCTCTACGATGCCGCGGTGGTCGAAGCGGTCGCCGCGATCGGCGGCATCGAAGAGAGCGATTTCAAGACTGCGGCGGCGCTCGAAGCGAAGTTCGCCAAGATCCGTGCTTTCATCGAGGCGCAATATCCCGAGCGGACGCCCGTCAGGATGGAACTCGAGGAGAATCAACGCTACAACGAATTCAAACTGATTGTCTTCACCTCGCACAGCGGCATCGAGAAGACGACACGCATAGACTATCGTTACATCAAGAATTCGGAAATCCATCTCATTGGGAAATTACGCAACGAGATCGCCTCGTTCGGCGAGCCGCCCTATACGCTCGTCGCATCGGGGGGTGAAAAAGAGAAACCGGAAACGCTCGGGGTCTTCGAGCAATGGCGCAATCTGCTCAAGGCGGTTCTCGACCACGCTCGTGAGGGGCAGAAGATACAGCGTTACAAAGGCCTTGGCGAGATGAATCCGCAACAGTTGTGGGAAACCACGATGAACCCCGAAAAGCGGACACTGCTCAAAGTCACGGCCGAGGACGCCGCCGAGGCCGACCGCATCTTCGATATTCTCATGGGCGAGAATGTCGAGCCGCGGCGCCGGTTCATCGAAGAGAACGCGCTCAACGCGAACATTGACGCATAACAGGTCGTCCGAGAGGAGAAGAATCTATGGTCGAACAGACAAACATCATCACCATCAACGAGACGATAAAACCGGTCAGCATCGAGCAACAGATGAAGAGTGCCTACATAGACTACGCGATGAGCGTTATTGTGGGCCGTTCGTTGCCCGATGTGCGCGACGGTCTCAAACCGGTCCACCGCCGCGTTCTCTATGCGATGAAGGAGTTGGGGACCACCTTCAATGCCCCCTACAAGAAATCAGCCCGTATCGTCGGCGACGTCATCGGTAAATACCACCCGCACGGCGATCAGGCGGTCTACCAGACGCTCGTCCGCATGGCGCAGGATTTTTCGATGCGCTATGTTCTGGTGGACGGGCAGGGGAACTTCGGTTCGATAGACGGCGACGAGGCGGCGGCGATGCGTTACACAGAGGCGCGCATGGCCCGTATCGCCGGAGAAATGCTCGCCGATATCGAGAAGGACACCGTCAACATGGTTGATAACTACGACGGTTCTCTCAAAGAGCCAGAGGTTCTTCCTACGCGCATACCGCAACTTATCATCAACGGCACCTCCGGCATTGCCGTCGGTATGGCGTCGAACATTCCACCGCACAATTTGGTCGAGGTCGTCAAGGCGCTCCTCCATCTCGTTGACCATCCGAAGGCGACCTCCGCCGACCTTATGAATTTCGTCAAAGGTCCCGATTTTCCGACCGCCGGCATCATCCTCGGCCGCGCCGGCATTCGACAGGCTTATGAAACGGGACGCGGCATAGTGAAGATCCGCGCCCGGGCGACGATAGAGGAAGGAGAGCGGGCTAACGATCGTCCCCGCATCATCGTCACCGAGATGCCTTATCAGGTCAACAAGGCGCAAACCATCATGCAGATAGCCGATCTGGTGAAAGAGAAGAAGATAGAGGGCATACATGATATCCGTGACGAGTCCGACCGGCGCGGCATCCGGGTGGTCGTCGAACTCAAGAAGGACGCCATTCCCGATATCGTGCTCAACCAACTCTACAAAATGACGAATCTCCAGACGAGTTTCGGCATCAATATGCTCGCCATTTGCAACGGTGTGCCGCGGACGCTCGACCTCTGTTCGATGCTCAACTATTTTCTCATGCACCGTCGAGAGGTGGTGACGCGCCGGACCCGCTTCGAGCTTGCCGAGGCCGAGAAACGCGCTCACATCCTCGAGGGGCTCAAGAAGGCGATAGATGTCATCGACAAGGTCATCGCCATTATTCGCAAGTCACCTTCGACCGACGAGGCGCGCGACGCGCTGGTGGCGAAATTCGCTTTCTCGAAGGTGCAAGCGGCCGCCATCCTCGATATGAAACTGGCACGGCTCACCGGACTCGAGCGGGACAAGATAGAGAGCGAACTTGCCGACCTGCTCAAGAAGATCGCGTGGTACAACGACATCTTGGCGCACGAGAAAACGCTCCTTTCGGTCATCAAGAACGAACTCAGGGAGATTATGGAGCGTTACGGCGACGAGCGGAGGACCGAGATCGTGGACGAGGCGGGCGATATAGACATCGAAGATCTCATCCCCGATGAAGAAATGGTGGTTACCCTCACTACCGAGAACTACATCAAGCGGACGCCGCTCACGCAGTACCGTAAACAGAAACGGGGGGGGAAAGGCATCAATGCGGTAAATCCAAAAGAGAACGACTATGTCAAAGATATCTTCATTGCCAGCAACCATACGCAACTCATGATCTTCACAAGTTACGGCAAGGTGTACTGGCTCAAGGTATATCAACTGCCCGAAGCGGGGCGAGGAAGCCGCGGAAAACCGATCATCAATCTCGTGCAAGTCGAAAAGGACGAGAGGGTCATGGAGATACTGCCAATCCGCGAATTTGTGTCCGATCACTTCGTTTTCATGGCAACGAAACGCGGAACCGTCAAAAAAACCGATCTCATGGAGTTCGCTATTCAGCGTGCGAACGGCAAAAAGGCGATTACTATGGCCGAGGGTGACGAGCTCATCGGGGTGGCGATAACCAATGGCAGTAACGAGATTATCCTCGCGTCGCGTAACGGTCTTTCCATCCGTTTCCCCGAGAAGCAGGTGCGTCCGATGGGACGGGCGGCGGCTGGAGTCCGCGGCATGCTCCTCGAGGAGGGTGATTCGGTGGTGACGATGGATGTGGTTGATCCGACCAAGACGCTTCTTTCGGTCACCGACCGCGGCATCGGCAAACGGACGCCGATCGAAGACTATCGGGTGCAATCGCGCGGCGGCAAGGGAATCATCACCATCAAGACATCCGAGGAGAACGGTTTCGTTATCGGTGTCCTGAAGGTGGGCGACAGCGACGAGGTGATGCTCATCACGACGAGCGGACAGGCGATACGCATACCGGTCTCCGGGATCAGCGTCATCGGTCGGAACACCAAAGGGGTGCGCCTGTTCCGCGTCGCCGAAGGGGAGCGTGTGGTAGGCGTCACCAAGATCGTCGAGCCTCAAGACAACGGACGACCTGACGAAGAGGACGAGGGGCCGGAAGGAGACGAAGAGCCAACGGCGTAAGGAGACGGTACCGGATTCCTTGATTGTTTTCTTGCTCGTTCATCCTTGTTTGTTGACAATTCGCGGAGCGTTTCTATATGCTGATAGAGAAGAAACCGAACGAGGATGATTGTAGTGAACGGCGAGACGACACCACGGCACGAAGAGGGTTCCTCGCAGGGGGCGCGGTGCAACGCCCGGTGCGAGGTATGGAGCCGCATCGTGGGGTATTACCGGCCCCTCAGCGACTGGAATCGCGGCAAGCGGCATGAGTTTTCGTTGCGTAAGACGGTCGTCATAGACGAACGGACGATCGAACGCATCCCCGATCGTCCGACCGGCGGCGGCTAGCGTTTAGATGAGGTGCTCCCGTCGCTTTCTTATCATACTCTTCGGCCGTATCCTCGCGTTTCTCGGCATCGCCGCCTTCTTCTGGGCCCCGATGATCTTCTTCTATCGCATCCGCGCTGAGATGTGGGGTGGCGACTGGTGGTCCCGGATAGATTGGCTGCTCGTCGGCGTTTTCTTTTTTATGACTGCGGTGAGCGTTTTCACGGTGGAT
>CALITV010000149.1 GCA_938048925.1 uncultured bacterium
TTCGCCGGACGGAACGAACGGGATCTCCGCCGCGAGATTGTCCTTGTGGAACCCGAATATATACGTGCGCCCTTTGATGAGTTTGAGCGACGCCGGGGTTTTTAGGCCGGTGTCACGACCGTCAATGAACATGTCGGCCTCTGGAGGCAGCGTCGAAACGAACACCTCGACAGTTCCCGCTTGGAAGGGGTAAAAGAGATACACCCCCACCCCTCCCGCGATGAGAAGCAAAGCGCATGCGCCGAGAAGAAGAGCCAGCAGCCACCCTTTGAGCGAGCGCCTGTTTTCCTCCCGCTCTTCCTCCTCTTCAATTCGCTGCTCTCGGTCGGCCAACTCTGTCTCCCTGAAGCGCACCTCCTCCTCGAGGTTTATCTCCTCTATCTCTCCGATATCCTTGAATATCTCATCCATCAGGTAAGTGGTCTGCGCCCGCTCAAGGACCTGTGTCATCTTGATGAAATGAGAGGCAAACTCTCTCTTGAGAACGATGGGCAGTGTTTCGCTCTGTGGATCGAACTCGCGCATTGCTTGGAATTTTCGTATATCGCCCAGCATTTCCGCCGCAGAGGCATAGCGTCGCTCCGGGTCTTTTTGGAGCGCCTTGCCAATAATCGCCGCGATCTCACGCGGCACCGCCGGATTTGCCGTCCTCACATCAGGAATCGTATCATGAACGATGGCATGCAGTATCGCGGCGTCCGATTCGAGATGCTTGAACAGCGATTTACCGGAAACCATCTCATAAAGAATGACGCCGAGGCTGAACAGATCGCTCCGACGATCGACCAGACGGTCAAGGCACTGTTCCGGCGAAAGGTAACCGTAGGTCCCCTGCACCGTCTCCAATGTCCGTTTGAGAGATTTGGTGTATGCGGCGTGTGCGATACCGAAATCAACGAGTTTTACTCGACCGTCATAAGAAAGGAGTATGTTGTTCGGGTTCATATCGAGGTGAACAATCTTGAGAAAATGACCGTTGCGATCGCGTGCGTTGTGCGCGAAATCGAGCCCTTCGAGCACGGCGGCGGTGATCTCCAACACCATGTCCAGCGGAAGAATCTTTCCTTTCTGATCGTATCTTTTCAAAAGTTGGCCGAGATTCTGGCCAAACACATATTCCATGGCGATATAGTACATTTCGTCGTGCTTGCCGAAATCATATATCTTCACGATGCTCTCGTGAGTGAGATTGCAGATAATGCGCGCCTCAGCGAGAAACATTTTGATGAAGGCGTGGTTGGTGTTGTGCTGCCGCAGTATCCGCTTGATGGCGACCGGCATGCTCGTAACGGGGGAGTTCACATGTTTCGCAAGGAAGATCTCGGCCATGCCACCGGTTGCTATCTTGGTTATGAGATGATAATCTCCGAATCGTTCCATCATCGGTCATCCCTCCTCTATCCTCGTTTCTGATGATCGTCGTCCATGACCATAGGAGCGGCGGTCAGTCCCATGATGTCTGCTATGAAACGCTCGGTATCGGCATCGGAAATACGAATCGCCCGGCAGTAATTGCGAAGAAATCCACGCAGATATGTCGGCCCCGGTATTTGTGTCGTATTGTTCTCTTCGATCGCCTTGATGACCGCTTGCGAGATACGGGTCCTCTCGGAAATCATCTTTATTGAGACGCCCATTTCCTCGCGCACTGTCCGTAGGTCGGCGCCGGTGAGCCGACGATCGCCGAATCGGGCGATGATCGGACCGGGCTCGCGGTCCTCGAAAGAATCCCCTCCTTTGCTCGGCGCCTTTCCAGCCTCCCGGCCGAAAACATCGCGCTTCACCACCGACGGCTCCCCCTTTTTCTGACGGTTGTATTTCCGAATCACCTCGCGGATGTCGAATCCCTCCGGTAGCGCCTGCTCCACCGCCTGCGTCGCTCTGCCGGCGACCAGATCGTACTCGCGCCTGATATCGGGATCCATGAGATTCTGGTAGACACTGTCCAACAGGCGGGAGTAGATGTAAAGGTTATCACTATCGAACAAATCGCGCATAAGCGGCGATTGGGGCGCGTAAACGACGCGTAGTTTCTCATATTGAGCACGGATGTCCTGCCCGCTTGATCCCGGATGAACTCCCAGCAATTCGTAATAGGTGCTCGGCGCAAGCGACGACGCCTGCGAGTGCTCGGCCTTGCTTACCACTGAGAGTAATTTCCCCGCAATGGTATCGAACACTTCGGCGAATTCGGTTCCCCGCTCGGCCGTAACCACCGGAACCATCGTCATCGAAGAGCTCTGTATGAAGTCGGAAAAAATCACCTCTCCCATGCCTTTAAGATCAAAACCGTAATAGTTGCGTATCACCAACGGGTAAATATCCTTGAGATCGGCATCCGTCGAAGAACGGACACCATTGATGACCACACCGGCATGAAGTCGTTGCACCATGTCGGCTATCGAACGACGCAGGCGCGGCAGTTCCTCACCGAGAAGCAACAGGAGATTTCGTGGGCAGTAGAGATGTTCGGGGCGCGCTTTCTCGATCTCTTGGACGGCCGAGGCTATGTCGAGACGCTCGACCATGGACGCGAACTGAGCATCGAAGAATTCCCGGAACAAATGATTCGCCTTCTCTATGCAGATGGGATCGGGCGTAAGAAACAGCAGCGAGAAATCGGCAAGAAAAGCGGTCGCAACAAGGTCGCTGTCCAGATGCGCGCCCATATCTATGAGAATTAGGTCGAAGACACTTCGTTTGAGTTCGGTATCCCACTTTACGAGATACTCGGAAACACATGTGTTTTTCGATGGACACCGCAGTGATGAAAAAAATTTGAGATTTGGATAATCGGTATCTATGAGGGGGAGCACCGAGAAGAAATCGGGCACCACCCGTGAAAGTGCCCACGGAGGCACGCCGAGGTACGCATGGAGAGTCCCTCCGTTTGGCGCGGCGTCCATGAGAAGCACTTTTTTCCCCTTCTGGGCAAGATAGACCGCCAGATTGAGCGTCATCACCGATGTCCCCACTCCCCCCTTGGGGCCGAAGGTAACGACGATCTTGGTCATGGCACTACACCTCTCATCCGATCCTCAACGGTAATTGACGCACCGACCGCCTCTCGAAAGAGTCCGTAACGATCGGTCGGTATCATGGTCGTCTTCAACTTAAGCGTCGCGGTGAAGGTGTCACC
>CALITV010000150.1 GCA_938048925.1 uncultured bacterium
CTCGATAACCCGTTGAAGATACGGCATCACCGTGAGATTACGAATACGCTCAAGAAGCGCCGCATTGAAGAACGGATTGACCGTCGCCGAGAGCGCCGGTTGAAGGAATACGAGCGCCGCCGCCGTTTCGCGGACGCTGAATTCTATGTTGGTGCGCCGGAAGTAGGACTCGCCGTTCGCCGGAAAAACGGTAATGAAGATGGGAACATTGCGGTTCTCTTCGGGGTAGTTCGTCTCAAGAATGAGAAGCGAGGTGCCGACGGCGTTGAGCCGAAGCCAAAAGGTGCCGTTGACCGGGTCAACGCTCTGACGGTAGTTCTCTTTTCCGTAGAGTACTCGCAGGTTACCATAGGGCAGAATGAACTTTTCGGGCAGGTTTACGCGACCGTTGTAGAACATCTTGGTCGTTGCGTAGGTAAGACCCGCGAACTCCTCTTGCTCCTCCATAGGATTCTTGGGTTCCTTGAGATTTTTGGTGCACCGACCCTCGAAACAGCGTTCGCCGAGATCGCAATCCTCGAAGGTCGCACAGGCGATGCCGAAGTGCGATTTCTCCGGCTCACAGGAAAGCAGTAAAAATCCTGAGAGAAGCATCCCGAGAAACAACGAAAGTGTCGTGTAACGCCGCATGGCACGCTATTCCCAAATGTTGAACAACACCTTTATTCGACCGCCAAACGACCAAAACGAGCGGTGCACTGTTTCACCACTCGCCGTTTTTCCCGAGCCGCCGGCAAAGAGGAAATCGAAGCCGCCACCGATATAGACCGGTTCCGAGACACGCACCACATGTTCGAGAGCGCTGCTTAGGTAGCCACCGTTGAAAATGATCGTGTCGGGGCGCGCCCCGGTTCCTTTGTAGGTCGGTATTTCAGGCATGCGGAAATAGCCGCCCGACACCGAGATCAGCGTCTTCGATATTTTGCTCTCGAGGTATGGGATATAACCGCGGAGCACCGGACCGCCGCCGGTGTACATAACATCGGTATCCACCGACAACGCCTTGAATTCGATCCCCGGCATGAAATACTCGTGAAGCCCATAGAAGAGGGCGATGCTGTAATCGCCGAGGACCGAGAAATTCTTGAGGTCGGGCGACGAGGAGATGCCCATCGAAAGATCGGCGAAAAGGCTGTACACGGTGTATTTGGTGAATGCGACCGCATCACGCTCGACCCATCCCTCTTTACCGAGGAATTCGACCTTGATCCAGTCTCCCTCCTCCTCGATGACCACAAGATCGTCGCCGCGGAAGAGTTCGAACATCTTACGCGCGCCGGTCGAGTTTTCGGTGTAGAGATAGGTCGGTTTCTTGACGCTCACCACCTCCGGTTCCTTATATTCTTGTATCTCTTCGCTCCGTTTCTCAAGGACGAACTCGTCCTTCGGTTTCACGGCTTCTTCCTCGTCATCTTCCTCGTCCTCATCGCGCTCCCCCTCTCCTCGCTTCTCTTTCTCGACCTTGTCAGACGAATCATCATCTTCTTCCTCATCATCATAGACGACGGCCGGAACGGCGTCGGCAAGACGATCGAGAAACGGCACCGGCGAACCGGCGTGCGCGACGCCGCCGACACCGAAAAAAGAAAAGAGAAATACCCCGATCATGAAGAACAACACCCGTGTCGCTCGCATGGTCACCTCACACCGATCGGTATCTGCCGGAACGGAATATACCCCCGATGAGATCAAAAGGCAAGCGTTCGAGTCACCTCTTCCATAAAAGATGAAAAAAGTACCGGTCATGGTCCCGTTGCAATAATTGTGTTCGCAGCTATAGTAGCCGCGAACGATAGTAGGGAGACGATGATGCGTATCGTGTCGCTTTTCGGCGCTTTCGCGTGCTTTGTCGTTTCGTGTGCAACACTTCAAGAGAAAGGAGAAACCGCCGCCATGGATCCCCGCTTCGAACACTTGCCGCCGCTCATTTCGCGTGATGTGCTTTTCGGCAATCCCGTCAAGATGGCGGCGCGTATCTCGCCCGATGGAACACGCCTTTCCTATCTTGCTCCAAGCCCCGACAAGCAGGTGCTCAATGTTTGGGTGCGCACTGTCGGCAAAGAGGACGACTGTATGGTTACGCGGGATGAGTACCGCGGCATTCGGGTTTACGGTTGGGCATGGAACGACCGGTACATCGTCTATTTACAGGATACGAACGGAGACGAGAACTACCATCTCTATGCGGTAAACCTCGAAACGCTCGAGACGCGCGATCTCACGCCCTTTCCCGGCGTAAAAGCAACCTCGCTTATCAGCGACCGCCATTTCCCGAACGAGATTTATATTGGTCTCAACAAGCGCGATCCGCAGGTTTTCGACCTCTATCGCCTCAACATCGTGACCGGCGAACTGACGCTCGACACCGAGAATCCCGGTGATGTGGAGGGATGGCTCGCCGACCGCAATTTCGTTATCAGAGCAGCGGTCGCTTCGAACCTCGAAACGGCCGATACGATTCTCCGAATTCGCGAAAGCAAGGATGCCCCGTGGCGCGACTTTATGGTCATTCCTTTCGGAGAAAACGGCGCCATTATAGATTTTACCGAAAACAATCGGACACTCCTTCTCGAAACATCGGTGGGGAGCAACACCACCCGGCTGGTCGAATACGATCCCGTCGAAAACAAGGAAATCCGCCTCATTGCTCAGCATCCGAAAGCCGATGTCGGAGGCATCATGCTCCATCCCGAAACGAACGCGGTGCAGGCGGTGCGTTTCACCTATCTCCGCGAAGAGTGGCAGGTGTTCGACCCGACGGTGCAAGCCGACCTCGATGTTCTCGAACCGCTCCGCGACGGCGACCTTTTCATCGTCGGGCGCGATCGCGCCGACACCAAATGGGTCGTCGGTTACGAACTCGACAGAGCCCCCTACTCCTTCTATCTCTACGACCGGACGACCAAAAAGGCCGAATTTCTGTTCACTCATCAGCCGGCTCTCGAAGAATATACGCT